>JBHENR010000169.1:0-11513 GCA_046262555.1 Gemmatimonadota bacterium
CCCTTCGCTCCATCCACTCAGCGCGCCCGGACAGCACCGCCTCGAGCTCGGCGCGCAGTCCGTCCTTCGGCAGCCGAAGAGCCAGCGGCTCCCCGCCCTCGTTGGAGCCCGTGGCCGCGGCGGCACGGTCGTGGAGCTCCAACACCCGCTCGGAGGCGCCGAGGCCGACCTCTTCGAGGAGACGCCGGCTGAACGCCTGGACCTCTCGCACCGCCCCGCCCCTATCGCCTCGTCGCAGGTGGAGCTCGACCGCGCGCCCAAGCAGCGTCTCCGAGTAGGGGGACAGCGCCAGCGCCCGGTGGACCCATCCAAGGCCAGAGGGAGTCCCGCCCGGCTCCGATAACTCCTGATGCGAGAGCGCGGTGACGGCGGAGATGGCTCCGTCGAGCAGGCGCAGCCGGGTCGTGGTGATCCACTCCTCGAACGCGTCGGGCTGGTAGGAGAGCACGAACCCTTCCAGGAAATCCCCCCGGTACTCGGTCACTGCGTCGCGTAGCCGCCCTTCGCGGAGCGCCGACTCGAAGCGGTACACGTCGCACGCGAGGCGCTCCCGATCTAGGCCCAGGCGCTGCCGCCCGCGCCGCAGGATCAGCCCCGGCCCCAGACGCGCGTTCAGGTGGTGGAGCGACTGCCGGAGTGCTAGCCGCGCCAGCCGCTCCGGCCGATCGGGCCACAGGAGGGCGAGGATCGCGTCGCGGGTATGGAGTGGATCGGCCATCGCCAGGCAGGCGAGGAGCGCGAGCGGCCGGGGCTGGACCGGTCCCGGGCGCCATTCGGCGCCCTCGCGGACCTCGGCGTGAATCCCGCCGAAGCAGCTCAGTCGCCACGTCTTCATAACGTCCATCCAACGATACATAAACGATAGCCTAACGCTTCGCCAGTAAAGTGTACTCTTGGCCGATAGATCACAGACCGACAACAGCTCGCTCCTGCTCGCACTCCTCGCCCCGGCCGAGGAGCCGTTCGCGCAGGCTGTGGGCAGGGCGGTGCGGCGCCACCTGACGGTGGTCCGCACGCGGCAGGAGTTCGAGCGGCGGCTGGGCGAGCACGAGATGGTACTGGTCGGGGACCATCAGTCCACCCAGGAGCGGGTGTCAACCGTCCGCCGGGCTAGCAAGAGCCATGGTGAGTGCATGATCGTCGCGCTCGCGGACGATCTGCGGATGGAGGTCGAGCTGCTGGAGGCCGGCGCCGCCGCCGTGGCCAAGATGGCTGACGGCCCGGAAGTGCTCGCGCAGCGGATCTCGGCGGCGTTCGAGGGCGGGATCCTGCTGAATCCGGAAGAAGCCGCGGCCGTCGTCTCCCGGCTCCAGGCGCTCTCCACGCTGTGCGTGGACCAGGGGGTCGACGTCGAGCGGTGCGGACTCCTGACAACGCGGGAGCGCGAGATCGCGGCCCTGCTCGGCAACCGGCTCGACAACGCCAGCATCGCCCGCGAACTCGGGATCGCGGTGGGGACGGTGAAGACCCACGTTCACAAGATCCTCGACAAGCTGGACGTCGACAGCCGCGTGCTGGCAGGCGTGTACTGGCGTGTCTACGTGCAGAAGCGCGGCGAGCGGCGGTAGCGCGGCCAGGCGCCGCGCGAACGACAAGGCGCGGCGGTAGCGCGTCGGGTATCTTCCCCTCTCGAATGGATCGCGCCGTCCGCTTCGAGCAGCCGCTCCTCCTCCGGATCGCCCACTGGCTGAACGTCGTGCTGCTGGCCGGCATGATCGCCAGCGGCCTCCAGATCTTCCATGCATACCCGGCGTTCGCCGAGCGCGGCGCCGACTTCTGCTGCTGGCCGCTGACGGGCAAGCGCTTCCCGGAAGCGGTGCGGCTGGGCGGCTGGCTGGCCGGCGGGCTGAAGTGGCATCTGTTCCTGATGTGGGGCTTCGTCCTCAACGGGCTGGTCTGGGCCGGCTGGCAGATCGGCAGCGGCGAGTGGCGCCGGCGCGTATTCCGGCCGCGGGACGCCCGCGGCGCGTTGGAGATGGCCGCGTACTACGCCCGCCTGCGGCGGGAGAAGCCTCCCTACGAGATCTACAACGGCCTGCAGAAGCTGGCCTATACCGGCACCTTCGCCCTCGGTGTGCTGGCCGTCGCCACCGGGTTCGCGATCTGGAAGCCGGTATCGCTGCCGCTGGCCGGTTGGATGGGCGGGTACGTGTGGGCGCGCTTCTGGCACTTCCTGATCGTCTGGGGATTCGTCGGCTTCACGATCGTTCACCTCTTCATGACGCTGGTGGTGGACCGGGAGGCGACCCGTTCGATGATCCTGGGGCCGTATCGGGATCCGGCGCCAAATCCGACGGATCGTGGAGACAGGCCTGCACGTTCTGCCAGCCGAAGCGACCCTTGATGCACAGAACTCCGACGGTGGAGTTTGCCATGGCGACCGGAGTTCGGGTACAATGAAACCTGTCCCCCTGCCCTTCCGAAGTATCCACCCCGCACCAGGAGACTCGAGCTTGCCGAAGCACGCGCTGCCGTTGTTCGCGGCCGTCGTAATCGTCGCATTGATCGCCGGTTGTCAGCAGGATCCGGCCACCGAAACAGGGACCACGACGGAGGCAGGGCCGACCGAAGAAACCTCTGCGGTGGATCCCGCCGCCGCGCGGCAGGCGATCGAGGACGGGAATACCGCGTGGGAGACCGCCGCTCTGTCGAACGACGTTGCCGCCCTGACCGCCGTCTACGCCGAGGACGCCGTGGTCCTCGCTCCCGGCGCGCCGATCCTGTCCGGCCGAGCGGAGATCGAGGCGGGGTTCGCCGAGATGCTGTCGGCGGCTCCGTTCACGGCGATCGACATCGTGGCCGAGGGCGTCGAGGTCTCCGCCTCCGGCGACCTCGCATACGCGTACGGCACGTTCACGAGCACGAACACCGTGGGCGGCCAGCCGTTCGAAGACGCTGGCAAGTGGACCTCCGTCCACGAGAATCGCGAGGGTCGGTGGGTGATGGTGCTGGACACCTGGAACAGCAGCGCTCCGATGGCGGGCGTGGAGGACGCCTCGAACCCCTAGCCACGCGAAACGCAATGCGCTCCTGAAGGGGAAGGCACATGCCCGACAGGCGACAGTTCCTGAAGCGGGCGGCGCTGACGGCGGCCGGATTCGCGGCCGCCGGCTGCGGCTGGGACGGGGGGCCTCTGTGGCCCCTCCTCCGCGCCTGGGATCGCCCGAACCGGTGGCTGCAGCAGGCCATCGTCCCGCCTGGAGGTCCGCGCGCGCGGATCGAGCCGCCCGGCAGCGAGAGTTCCTCGTTCCCGCAGTACTTCATCAGCCCGATGATGCCGCGGGTCGATCCTGCGGTCTGGCGACTCGAGGTGTCGGGCATGGTTCGGCGCCCACTCTCCCTCTCGCTGTCGGACCTCGGCGCGATGCCTCGGATCACGCTCCGGCTGCGCCATTACTGCATCGAGGGGTGGACGTCGGTAGCCTCGTGGACGGGCGTGCGGCTCGCGGAGATCGCGCGCGCGGCTGGCGCCGATTCCGCGGCGGTGTTCGTCGACTTCCGCTCCTTCGACGCCGGCTACTGGTCGAGCTGGGACCGCGAGAGCGCCCTCCACCTGCAGACCCTGATCGCGATCGGCATGAACGGCTCCTGGCTCACCCCTGGCCACGGCGCCCCCGCGCGCCTGTACTCGAATCTCAAGTACGGCTACAAGAGCGTGAAGTACCTGACCGGGATCCGGTTCGTGCCGGAATCCACGGGCGGCTACTGGGAAGACAAGGGCTACGACTGGTACGCCTCCCTGTAGTCAGTCTCCTCCGCACGCAGCGGTTGCGGCATCGCGGGACGCGGTCGGGTTGCGCCGTTAGCTTCGCGCCATGATTCGTCCGCAACGCGTTTGGCCGCCGGTTCGGGCGGCGTGACCGCCTCCGCGTCGCTCCCTTGAGCGCTTCGCCGCAGCTCGACCGCCGGCTTGCCGCAGTCTGGTTCGCCGACCTGGTGGGGTTCACCTCGCTGGCCGACAGCGACGAGGATGCGGCGCTCGTGACGGTGGGGGAGTTTCAGGCCGCCGCTCGGGCGGCGGTGGAAGGACGCGGCGGACGAGTGGTCAAATTCCTCGGCGACGGCGCGCTGGCGGAGTTCGCCAGCGCCCGAGCCGCGCTCGAGGCGGCGCTGGCGCTCTGCGCCTCGTTCTCGGCGTCGGGAGACCCGGGGGCCACCGCGATCCGCGTGGGGCTCCATGTCGGCGAGGTGGCGGGAGCGCCAGACGGCGACGTCTACGGCGACGGGGTCAACCTCGCGGCGCGGCTCCAATCCGTGGCCGCGCCCGGCGAGGTGGTCGTCAGCGAAGACGCGGCGAGGGCGCTCCGCCACAACAAGGGGGTCCGCTTCGACGCGATCGGCGATCGCGAGCTCAAGGGCTACGACCAGCCGACGCGCGTCTACCGGGCGGTTCCCGCCATCGGCGACGGCGCGAGCTCCGGCCTCTTCCCGGAGCCCGGGCAGCGCCCCGCGGCGGCGGCGGGACCGCGCCGCGCGGCGCGAGCCGCAGCGCGCTCGATCGCCGTCCTGCCGTTCACGAACCTGTCGCCGAACCCGGAGCACGAGTACTTCTCCGACGGCGTGACGGAGGAGATCCTGACCGCGCTGGCCAGAATCGAGGGGCTCAAGGTCATCAGCCGCACCTCGGTGATGCGCTACAAGGGATCGGCCAGCAGCCTGCGCGAGATCGGGCGCGAGCTCGACGTCGCGTCGGTGCTGGAAGGCAGCGTGCGCCACGCCGGCGGCCGGGTGCGAATCACCGCGCAGCTGATCGACGTGGAGTCCGACGCCCATCTCTGGGCCGACCGGTACGACCGGGACCTGGAGGACATCTTCACCATCCAGACGGATGTCGCAGAGCGGATCGTGGAAGCGCTTTCGGGCCGGCTCTCGGCCCGCGACCGCGCGCGGCTAGCTGGCCCCGGCACGACCGACCGCACCGCCTATGACGAGACGCTCAAGGGCCGCTGGCTCGCCAACCGGCGTACTCCCGAGGACCTGGCCCGCGCGGTGGAACGCTTCGAGCGGGCCATCGCCGCCGACCCGGAGCACGTGCCCGCCCACGCGGGCCTGGCGATCGCGTCGGTGCTGCTGCTCCACTGGGAGCGGCCGGGCTCCCGCCACGTCCGGGACCGTGCTGTGGAGGCGGCCGAGCGGGCGATCGCGCTGGATCCCGGCCTGCCCGACCCTTGGGCAGCCCGCGCGATGGTCCGGATCTACGACCGCGACTGGGCGGCGGCCGAGGCGGACTTCGGTCGCGCCATCGACGTCGCGCCGGGCGACGCGCAGGCGCGGCAGTGGCGCGCGCACCTGCTGGTCTGCCTCGGCCGCTACGATGAGGCGATCACCGAGATCGACCGCGCGCTGGAGCTCGATCCGCTGTCGCTGGCGGTCATCACCGAGTCGGGCAACGTGCGCTTCATGGCCCGGAGCTACGACGAGGCGCTGGCCTGCTACAGTCGGGTGCTGGACCTCGATCCCGGGTTCAAACCCGCCCGCTACAAGCTGTTCGAGGCGTACCTGCCGCTCGGCCGGATCGCGGATTCGCTGCGCGAGGCCGAGTCGCTGGAGCTCCTCGAGTCCGCGGCGCGGGAGGCGGTCGGCACGGGCGCCGGCGCGGAGCGGCGGTTCCTGGAGACCCTCGTCCGCCACGCGGGCGAGAACGTCTGGCCGCTGTTCTACAGCGCCTCGGTGAAGGCCGCGCTCGGCGACGTCGACGCGGCCCTTGCCGACCTCCGAACCCCGCGCGACGAGGGCGACTGGTACCTCGTGCGGGCGGCGGTCGCGCCGCAGTACGATCCGCTGCGGGACGATCCCCGGTTCGCCGACTTCCTGGATTCCATCGGGCTCGGCGACATCCCGCTGCCCGCGGCGCCGGTGCGCCCATGACCGGCGGCCGGCTGCGGATCGCCTGCGGGCAGGGGTTCTGGGGAGACCGCCTCGATGCGCCGATCGATCAAGTCCGGCGCGGCCCGATCGACGTCCTGATGCTCGACTACCTGGCCGAGGTCACGATGTCGATCCTCCAGAAGCAGAAGGCGCGCGACTCGTCGCAGGGCTACGCGCGCGACTTCGTGCCGCTCCTCGAGGAGATCTTTCCCGACATCGTCGAGAAGGGGATCCGCGTCATCTCGAACGCCGGCGGCGTCAACGTCGCAGGCTGTCGTAACGGGCTCGTCGAGGCGGCGCGGGCGGCCGGCGTCGCGGGCCGCGCGCGGATCGGCACCGTGACCGGCGACGACATCCTGGAGCGCCTGCCGGAGCTGATCGCCGCCGGCCACGAGCTGGCGAACATGGACGACGGGCGGCCACTCGCCGAAGTGCTCGACCGGGTCGAGAGCGCCAACGCGTACATCGGCGCGGAGCCGATCGTCGCGGCGCTCGCGCGCGATGCGACCGTCATCGTGACCGGCCGCTCGACCGACACGGCGCTGACCTACGCGCCTATGGTCTACGCCTTCGGCTGGGCCTGGGACGACTGGGACCGGATCGCCCACGGCATCGTCGCCGGCCACATCAACGAATGCGGCGCCCAGGCTTCGGGCGGCAACTGCCTGGTCGACTGGGAGACGATCCCCGACCTCGCCGACATCGGCTACCCGATCATCGAGGGGACGGCCGAGGGCCCGTTCGTGCTCACAAAGCACGCGGGCACCGGCGGCCGCATCTCGCCGGCCATCGTGAAGGAGCAGATCCTCTACGAGATGGGGAACCCGGCCGAGTACATCACGCCCGACGGCGTCGCCGACTTCACCTCCATCCGGCTGGAGGCCGACGGCCCCGACCGCGTGCGGGTGCACGGGGTCACGGGCGGGCCGCGGACGGACCGGCTCAAGGTCTCGATCAGCTACCGGGCCGGGTTCAAGGCGGTCGGCACGCTCGTGTACGCCTGGCCGGACGCGGTCGCCAAGGCGCAGAAGGCCGACGCCGTCCTGCGGGAGCGGCTGGCGCGGCTGGGGCTGACGTTCGAGGAGGTTCGGACGGAGTACGTGGGCTGGAACGCCACCCACGGGCCGCTTGCCGGCCCGCCCCCGGAGGACCTTCCCGAGGTCGAGCTGCGGGTGGCGGTCAAGAGCCCCGACCGGGCGCCGGTCGAGCGGTTCTCGCGCGAGATCGCGCCGCTCATTCTGTCGGGGCCGCCCAGCGTGACCGGCTTCGCGGGGGGGCGGCCTCGGGTTCAGGAGATCGTCGCCTACTGGCCGGCGCTCATCGACCGCACGGCGATCGAGCCGGGCATCGAGGTCGAGGTGGTGGAGGCGTGACGGCGCGGGTTCCGCTGCGGCGCCTGGCCCACGCCCGCTCGGGGGACAAGGGCGACACCGCCAACGTCGGGGTGATCGCCTTCTCGCCGGAGGCGTACGCGCTGCTCAAGCGCGAGCTGACCGCCGAGCGGGTCGCGGCGCATTTCGACGGCATGATCGAGGGCCCGGTCGAGCGGTTCGAGCTCGACAACTTGGGCGCGCTCAACTTCCTGCTGCACGGCGCCCTGGGTGGCGGCGGCACCGTGAGCCTCATGACCGACGCCCAGGGCAAGGTGTACTCGACCGCCTTGCTGCGCGCGGAGCTCGACGTGCCCGAAGACGTGCTCGCCACGCTGCCCGAGGCGCGCTGATGGCATCGGAGCGGGTGCGCTACGAGGTGCGGGAGGTGGAGCGGGTGGCGATCGCCACGCTCGCGCGGCCCGAGAAGCGGAATGCGCTCGACCCGCCTACGATCGCCGAACTCGAGGAGGTGCTGGCGGCCGCCGAGGCGGACGGGCGCGTGGGGGTGGTCCTCCTCGCCGCGGAAGGGAAGGACTTCTGCGCCGGCGCGGACCTGGATCACGTCGAGCGCACGCTCGACATGACGCGCGCGGAGCTCGAGGCGGACGCGCTCGAGCTCGGGCGGCTCTTCCTACGCATGCGCGCGATGCCCAAGCCGATCGTCGCGGCCGTGCACGGAAACGCCCTCGCCGGCGGCGCCGGGCTCGCCTCGGCGTGCGACCTGGTGGTAGCCTCCGACGACGCGCAGTTCGGCTACCCGGAGATCCACATCGGATTCGTGCCGGCGATGGTGATGACGATGCTGGTCCGCGCGGTGGGCGAGAAGCGCGCCTTCGCCCTGGTCGCGCTCGGCAACCGCGTGTCCGCGAGGGAGGCGCTGGAGCAGGGGCTCGTCCACGCGGTGTACTCGCGCCACACGTTCGCGGACGACGCGCTGGCCTTGGCCGCCGACATGGCGCGCCGCTCGAGCACCGCGCTGGCCCTGTCGAAGCGGCTCCTTTACGAGATCGGCGAGCTAACGTTCGAGGCGGGCATCGAGCGCGGCGCCCGGGTGAACGCCGAGGCGCGCGGAACCGAGGACTGTCGGGCCGGGGTACGGGCGTTCCTCGCCCGGCGCGGACCGACCTGATCGGAGAGGAGAGCCATGGGTTTCTATGACTCGCGGATCGTGCCGCGCCTGATCGACTGGGGTTGCGGGATGGGCACCATCACCGAGCAGCGCGAGGGGATCGTGCCGCGCGCCCGCGGCCAGGTGCTGGAGCTGGGCATCGGATCCGGCAGGAACCTCGCGCTCTACGACGCCGAGGCGGTCGATCTGGTCTGGGGCGTGGATCCGTCGCCGGAGCTCTACCGGATGGCGTCCTGCCGCGCCGCGGACCTTCCGTTCCCGGTGCGGTTCTTCGTGCGCAGGGCGGACGAGTCGGGCCTGCCGCTCGCAGACGGGTCGGTCGACACGGTGGTCGTGACCTACGCGCTCTGCACCATTCCGGATCCGGTGGCGGCGCTGGAAGAGGCCCGCCGGACGCTCGCGCCCGGAGGAGAGCTCCTGTTCGCCGAGCACGGCCGCTCCCCCGATCCCGCGGTGCGTCGGTGGCAGGAGCGGGCGACGCCGGTGTGGCGCCGGGTCACCGGCGGCTGCCGGCTGGACCGCGATCCGCTGGCGCTGCTGGCCGCCGCGGGATTCCGCGTGCAGAAGATCGACACCGGCTACCTGTCAGGGTGGAAGCCCGCCGCCTGGCACTACCTCGGCGTGGCGGTCGCCGCCTAGCCGGGAGCTTCCCGGCCTCCGGGTCAGCCCGCGGCCACCTCGGCCACCGCGGCGATCGCGGCCTCGACGTCCCCGGGCGTGTTACGATGCTCGGCGCGAGTCGCGCGTGGGTGGTGGCGTAGGGGGTCACCGTGGCGACGACCTTCCGCTCCGCGAGGCGGCGGACGGCGGCGTCCGCCGACATCCCCTCGACGTCGAAGCAGACGATCCCCGCGGATGTCTCCTCCGACAGCGGCGTGATCAGGCGTGCCCCCCGGATCCCGGTCAACCCCTCCTTGAGCCGCCGCGCCAGCGCGTGCGGCGTGCGCTCGGCGACCCGCTCGCGGCCGATGCCGCGCAGGAACTCGAATGCGGGCCCCAGCGCCCACCGATGCTCGTACGCCTTGAAGCCGCCCGGCGTGGCGCGGCGGGCGGTGGTCGGTCCGCCGGGGGCGGCCCCGCGCGCCCAGGCGCTCCAGAGCCCGGCGTCGAGGAAGCTCGGGATCGTCGGTGTGAGCAGCGACCACGCCTCCTCTCCCCGCCCCCACAGCACGCCGGTGCCGCGCGGGCCGAACAGCCACTTGTGGCAGCCGGCAGCGAAGAAGTCGAAGCCGGTCGCCTGCATCCCCAGGTCCTCGACGCCGAAGCCGTGCACGCCGTCGACGCAGAGCAGCGGCCGGTCGATCGCCTGCCGGTTCGCGGTCGCGGCGCGCACGGCCGCCGCAATTTTCGCCAGCGGGAGCTTGAGCCCCGTGCCCGAGTGCACCCAGGTCAGGGCGATCACGCGCGTGGCGGGGCGGACCTCCCGCGCGATCCGCTCGGCGATCTCGTCGGCGTCGACCGCGATCCCCTCCGGTCCCAGGTCTCGCGGCCCGTGGAGCCGGATCCTGCGAACGGTCGCGCCGCTCGCCGCCGCCGCCAGCCGCGCCGCCTCGTGGGTCACGTAGTAGTCGTGCTCGGTCGTCAGGATCTCCTGGCCGGGATGGAGCGGAAGGCCGGTGTACAGCAGGCCGAGTCCCATGGTGGTGCTATCGGTGAGCGCGATGTCGTCGGAGCGCGCCTCCATGTAGCGGCCGGCCGCCTCCAGGGCTTCGTACGTAAGGCCGCGCTCGTGGCTCTGGAGATAGGGGACGGGGTCGCGATCGAGCCCGCGCCGGTGCGTTTCGATCGCCTCGCGGACGGGCGCCGGATTGCTGGCGATGTAGAGGGCGCCCAGGTGGATCACGCCGGGAGACAGATCGAAGCCCCGGCGCACCGACGACCAGTCCCCGGGATCGAGCGGCAACGCGGGAGCGGCCAAGACACGGCGCGCCCCATCGGGAAGCAGCGCGATGCCGCCGCCGCAGGCGAGCGCGCCCGCGGCCGTGGCCCCGGCTCCGACCAGGAAGCTTCGGCGATCGATCGGCGCGCGCGCGTCCATGCTACGACAGTAACGTCCGCCCGGCGCCGCCGGTTGTCACCCTTCCGACAGGAGCGGGCATCCGCTACCCTACCGGCGTGGCCGCAGACGCTCGCATCCACCCGCTCTCCTTGCGGTTCGACGATCCGGCGCTGGAGGCGGGGTTCCGGCGACAGTATCGCGTCTCCGCGACACGGCAGGCGCGGGTGACGCTGCTGGTCGGCGCAGCGCTGTTCCTGGCGTTCGCCCTCGTCGACCGCTGGGCGGACCCGGCCCTGGTCGCGCGCGCTTTGCCGTTGCGTGTGGGCGTGGCCGCCGCTTTCCTGGCGGCGGTGGGGATCTCGTTCGCGAAGTCGTGGGACCGGATCCGCGGCAAGGTGCTGTGGGCCGTCGCCCTCCTGGCCGCGATCGCCATGATCGCGCTGATCGCCATGGGCGGGTCTTGGCTCGAGTTCCGCTGGGTGGGGCTCGTGCTCGTCATCCTCGGCGCCGATACGCTTCTCCGCCTGACGTTCCCCTCGCTGCTGACGCTGTCCGTGGCCATTCTCGCCGCCTGGCCGGTGACGCTCGCGATCACTGGCTCGCTGACGCCGGAGAAGGCGATCGGCGCGGCGGCGACCCTGGCCCAGACGTACACGATCGGGCTCCTGGCGGCGTACACGATCGAGCGCTACGCGCGCCGGGGGTTCCTGTTCGAGCGAGAGGCCGAGCGCGAGCGCGAGCGGAGCGAGCGGCTGCTCCTCAACGTGTTGCCCGCGCCTATCGCCGCGCGGCTCAAGGACGCGTCCGGGCCGATCGCCGATCACCATGCTGAGGCCAGCGTGCTGTTCGCCGACATCGCCGGGTTCACCGCCATGTCCGCGGAGATGCCACCGGGCGAGCTGGTCGCGATGCTCAACGGCGTGTTCACGCGCTTCGACCAGCTCGCGCGCGAGCACGGCGTCGAGAAGATCAAGACGATCGGCGACGCGTACATGGCTGTAGCGGGGCTGCCCGACCCCGCCGCCGACCACGTGGAGCGGATCGCGGACCTGGCGCTGGAGATGCGGGAGCGCGCGGGTCTGCCGATCCGGATCGGGATCGACAGCGGGCAGGTCGTGGCCGGCGTCATTGGGGAGAGCCGCTT
>JBHENR010000170.1:0-9138 GCA_046262555.1 Gemmatimonadota bacterium
CCCCTCCCGCCAATGTCGCGACCAACCCCAGCAGCAGCCCGCCGCGGGCGGCGCATCTGCCGTACCACCTTTTATTTACGGCTTGCGGCGTCAGCACGGCGCGGAATATACCGCCTCAGCGCCAGCCGAACGAGCGCCGCCAGCTCGGGGGCCGCCAGCTTCGCATCCGTCGGCAGCCCCAGGGCTTCGGCATCGAGGACGTGGGGAGGCGCCAGCGTGTCGCTGACCATCGTGGAGCCATCAGCCCATCGCGAGTGGCCGCAGATCACCGCGGCCGGCACGCCCGCCCGTCGGGCGCGGGTCAGCACCAGGCCCACCGCCTTGTCACGCTGGCTCTGCGCGTCGAAGCGCCCCTCGCCGGTCACGACGAGATCGGCCCCGTGCAGGGCGTCGTCCAGCCGCGCCAGCCGGGCGGCCCACGCCGGGCCGCCCATCAGCCGCGCCCCCAGAAACGCCCCGCACCCCGCGCCCAGCCCGCCGGCCGCGCCGGCGCCGCGCCGGGCGGCGAGGTCCGCCGGAGCTCCCAGGTCGGCCGTCCAGCGCGCCGCCAGCCGCGCGAGACCGGCGTCAAGCCGCCGTACCGCTGCCGCTGGCGCGCCCTTCTGGGGACCGAAAACGGCCGCGGCGCCGCGCGGGCCTAAAAGTATATTTGTAACATCCGTCAGCGCGATAATGCGGACGCCCGCCAGCGGCGGCACGGCGGGCGGCGCGATGCGGTCGAGCCGCGCCAGGTCCCCCGGCCGCCGCAGGTCCCGCCCCCGCCCGTCCGCGAAGCGAAACCCCAGCGCCCGCGCCATCCCCCACCCCCCATCCACCGTCGCGCTGCCGCCCAGCCCGAGGACGATGCGGCGCACGCCCAGACCGGCGATCCCCCGCAGCAGGTGGCCCAGCCCGGCGCTCGAGGCCGCCAGCGGATCCCGCTCCGTCTCCGCCAGCCGGGCGAGGCCGATCGCCGCCGCGCTCTCGACCCAGGCCGTTCGGCGGCCCGGGTTCCATCCCCAGCCGGCATCCACCACCCGCCCGAGGGGGTCCGGCACGCGCAGCGTCACCGTCAGCACCTCGGGCCGGTAGTGACGCACCACCGCGACGAACCCGTCGCCGCCGTCGGTCATCGGCCGCGCCACCACCTCCACCCCGCGCCTGCCCGCGAGGGCGGCCTGCCAGATCGCCGCGACCTCGACCGCATCGAACGACCCCTTGAACGCATTCGGGGCGAGCACCACCCGCCCGCGCGCCACGCTAGAGCTCCGACAGGGCGCGATCCAGATCGTCGATGAGATCCTCGGGTGCCTCGATCCCTAGCGCGAGCCGGATCAACTGATCGGAGATGCCGCGGCCGGCCCGCTCCGCCGGGTGCATGCCGGCGTGGGACGTCTGGCAGGGCAGCGAGACGAGCGACTCGACACCGCCCAGGCTGGGGGCGAGCGCGATCCAGCGAAACCGGCCGGCGAGAGCGGCCGCCTTGGCTGCGATGGCGCGCGGCTCAAAGCAGACGACCCCGCCCGCGCCCCGCAGGACGCGCGCCGCCACCGCGTGGTCCGTGTGGTCCGCGCGGGTCGGGTAGATGACGCGCTCGACGCGCGGATGCTGGCCGAGGAATACCGCGATCGCCTCCCCGTTGGCGTTATGACGCGCGACTCGCAGCGCCAGCGTCTTGATCCCGCGCTCCAGCAGAAACATCGCGTGCGGGTCGGCGGAGCCGCCGAAGCTGCGCATCCGCACGACCGCCCGCTCGATCCGCGCGGCGGACCCGGCGAGCGTGCCGGCGATGACATCGGAATGGCCGCCGAGATACTTCGTGCCGCTCTGCATCACGAGGTCGGCGCCGAACGCCGCCGGCCGCTGATTGATCGGCGTCGCGAAGGTGGCGTCCACCAGCGTGGCGATGCCCCGCGCGCGGGCGAGCGCGACCAGCGCGGGGCCGTCGGCGACGCGGAGCAGGGGATTCGAGATCGCCTCCCAGAGAAACAGGCGCGTCTCGGGCCGGATGGCGGCCTCCCAAGCGGCCGGATCGACGCCCGCAGCGTACGTCACCGAGATCCCCAGCCGCGGCAACTCGACGTCGAGCAGCTGGTGGGTGCCGCCGTAGAGCACAGGCGCGGCGACGACGTGGTCGCCCTGGCCGCAGACGGTGAAGACGCCGGTCGCCAGCGCGGCCATCCCCGACGCGAGCACGAGCGCTGCCTCGGTGCCCTCGAGGGCCGCGATCTTCTGCTGCAGCGCGAGCTGTCCCGGATTGTTGCCGTAGCGGGTGTAGACGAGGGGCCGGTCCCCTTCCGGATAGCGGAAGGTGGACGACTGATAGATGGGGGTGACGACGGCCCCGGTCAGGGGGTCGCCGTCGGACCCGGCGTGGACCGCGAGGGTGTCGAGCCGCGTCATGGACGTTCCTCTCTGGCGAGCGTGACGGACAGCGTCGCGGTGCCGCGCACGCCGGCCGCCAGGCCGGCCGCCCGGACAGCCGCTTCCAATGCCACCTCGGGAGGATATCCGAGTCCCTCGTGGAACGCGAGCCACGCCGCGCCGAAGACGTCGCCGCAACCGGTGGGATCCACCGCGCGGCCCACCACCGCCGCTCCCTGGCAGACCGCCGTCTCGCCAGCGGGGTCCCACGACGGGTACCAGGCGGCGCCGTCCGCGCCATGCGTCACGAGCACGCCGCGGGGACCCAGCCCGTGGATGCGCGCGCAGAGCGCCGCCTCCTCGGCCGGCTCCAGCCGCACCGCCTCTCCCCGCCACAGCAGGCCCGCCTCCACCGCATTGAGCTGCAGCCACGTGGCGGGCGCCACCCACTCCTCCCAGCGGTCCGGCGCGCAGGACCGGCGCGGGCCGGCGCCCGGAGGATCGAGACAGAGGCTGTGCAGATCGAGGTAGATCCGCCCCTTGAAGACCGCCGCCACGCGCCCGAACGTCGCCAAGTCCGTCTCCATCCCGCTGATGAAATTCCAGAGCCAGACGTCCAGCTGATCAGTCCACGGCGCCAGCTCGCCGAAGGTGAGCGGCCGCACCCCGCCCGTCAGCCGCTCGCCCCGATGGCTGGTGTCGGTGTAGATGAGCCGTACCCGGTTGTTGAGCTGCGGAACCTCGATCAGGCCGCGCGCCTCGACGCCGTAGAGCGCGCCGAAGTCGGCGCGGACGCGCTCCATCATGTCGGCGCCCACGGCCAGGATCGGCACGGTCACCATCCCCGCGGGCAGCAGGGCGCTCAGCGCATGGACCGCGTAGTAGATGCCGCCCATGTCCTCGGTGCGGACGCCGTCGGTGGTCTCGATCGAGTCGGCGATGGCCGTCCCCGTCACGCCGATGGTCAGCGGCCGGACGGCGCCCGTCACCCAGCCGCACCCGCGGGCCCGCCCGGGGCGCCCGCCAACCCGCCCGCCCCGTGGAGCGCGAGGCCCGCCGCGCCGATCACGCCGGCGCGGCCGCCGAGCGTGGAGAGCCCGAACGCATCGGGGGCCGGACCCGCCTGCCAGAGCCCGGCGCGGATGCCCGTCAGCAGCCGCTCGCCGTAGATCGCCCACGATCGCGTGAGCCCCCCGGTGAACACGATGTGATCGGGATCGAACAACACCGCCGCGTGGCCGACGCCGCGCGCCAGAGCGTCGAGCGCCACGTCCATCCACAGCACGATGGCCGGGTCGCCAGCGGCGTAGCGGGCGAAGATCGCGCGGTGATCGGTGGCGCCGCCGGCCTGCTCGGTCAGCGCGTGGCCGCTGAAGTACGCCTCGACGCAGCCGTCCTTGCCACAGGAACAGGGCCGGCCCCCCGGCATGACCACCTGGTGGCCGATCTCGGCCGCCAGCCCGTGGGCCCCGTGGTACACCCGGCCGTGCGCGACCAGCCCCCCGCCGACCCCGGTCCCGAGCGTGACCAGAAGCAGGACGCGCGCCTCGCGGCCGGCGCCCACCCAGAACTCGCCGTAGGCCGCCGCATTCGCGTCGTTGTCGAGGACGACCGGGCACCCGACCGCACGCGCCACCAGGTCCCTCAGCGGCACCTCCCGCCAGCGCAGATTCGGGGCGTGGACGATGACGCCCTCGTCGAGCCGCAGCGGTCCCGGCGCGCCGACGCCGAGCCGGTCTACCGCCACGTCCACCGCACCCGCGAGATCCCGGCACGCGCGCGCCACCGCCGCCGCCGCATCGCCGGGATCGGGGGGTGTCGGAAACTCGCACTCCACCCGCACGCGCCCGGCACCATCCACGATGCCGACCTTGCAGTCGGTGCCGCCGAGATCCACCCCATAGGCCAGCGCGTTGTGGTCACCCGCCATGGCGCCAATCTAGGAGCGGGGCCGGAGCGCCGCCTGTGCCTCGCTGCGCACCCGTTCGACCGCC
The DNA here is from genome assembly GCA_046262555.1 of Gemmatimonadota bacterium. Lineage (GTDB taxonomy): Bacteria > Gemmatimonadota > Gemmatimonadetes > JACCXV01 > JAHWKZ01 > JBHENR01. Next base: position 4,338 of record JBHENR010000170.1, read on the forward strand.
AATCCCCGCATACAACCCAAATTGTAGGCGCAGGTGTTCTTGACGCACGGCCGGCAGTGGATTGGGTGGACGAGGACCCGGCTGGCGGTCCCCCGGGGGCCCGTCACCCGCGCATCCGCCGCGCCGCAGAGGTCGAGAATCGGCGTTCCCACCGCGGCGGCGAGGTGCATCGGTCCGGTGTCATTAGTCACCAGCAGGTCCAGCCGCTGAAAGCAGGCGGCGAGCGTGAGCAACGGCGTCCGCCCCGCCCAGTCGAGGGGCGCCGGCCGGGCGGCGGCCGCGATCGCCGCCGTCAGCGGCTGGTCTCCGGGTCCCCCGAAGAGGATCACCCGCGCCCCATCGGCCCCGAGCCGGGAGGCGAGCGCGGCAAAGCGCTCGGCGGGCCAGCGCCGGGACGACGCGTTGGAGCCGGGGAACAGGCCCACCAGGCGCCGGGCCTCCGCCGGTCCGCCCGCCGCGTACAGGGCCTCGGCCGCCGCCCGGTCGGCGGTCCCGATCGCCACGGGATACTGTTCGGCGACCGGCCGTCCGGTGACGGCCGCGGCCAGCAGCGCGTACGCCTCCCAGCGGTGGCGGCCGGCGAGCCAGCGGCGGGGCAGCGCGATGTCGAGGGCGAACCGCCGCAGCACGCCCCCGTAGCCCCAGGCCGCGCGCGGGCGCGCCCTCCAGGTCTCGAGCGCGGCGCCCGTGGAGTGCGGCATCACGATCGCCAGCGCGGGCCGCTCGCCGCCCAGGGCGCGCGCGATCGCGGTATAGCGCGCCCGCCCCCGGCCCGCCACCTCCACCACGCGGGTCACGCCCGCCAGCCCGGCGAACAGGGGCGCCACCACGCCCCGCGAGGCCACCACGACGGCGCGCTCCGGATGGGCGTCGATGAGCGCCGCCAGCGCCGGCAGCGCGAGCACGGCGTCCCCGATCCAATTGGGCACTCGAACCAGGATCGGTCCCGGGCCCGGGGTGGCGGGCGAGAATCCGGGCGGGGGGTGAACGAACATGCCGGAAGTCAGCCGCCCCGCCCTCAGCCGTCCAGCGACAGCGCAGCCAGGAACGCCTCCTGCGGAATCTAGACGGTGCCGACCTGCTTCATCCGCCGTTTCCCTTCCTTCTGGCGCTCGAGCAGCTTCCGCTTGCGGGTGATGTCGCCGCCATAGCACTTGGCGGTGACGTTCTTCCGCATCGGGCGCACGACCTCCCGGCTGATCACGCGGGTCCCGATCGCCGCCTGGATGATCACCTCGAACATCTGCCGCGGGATGAGCTCCTTCAGCTTCTCGGACAGCTGACGGCCCCAGTCGTAAGCCCGGTCGCGGTGGATGATGACCGACAACGCGTCCACCGGGTCGCCATTGACGAGGATGTCGAGCTTCACCAGCGCGCTCGGGCCGTAGGCCCGGAATTCGTAGTCGAATGAGGCGTAGCCTCGCGTGGCGGACTTCAGTTTGTCGAAGAAGTCGGTGATGATCTCGGCCAGCGGCAGGTCGTACTCGATCTCCACCCGCTCGCTGTCGATATACACCATCTTGACGTGAGTGCCGCGGCGCTCCTCGCACAGCTTGAGGACGCCGCCGATGTAGGTCGCCGGCAGAATGAACCGGCCGCGGACGAACGGCTCCTCGATCCGCGCGATGTCGCCCGCGTTCGGCATCTTGCTCGGGTTCTCGATCATCTCCATCGGGCCGTGTTCCGGAAAGACGTGGTACTCGACGTTGGGCACCGTGGTGATGAGGTCGAGATCGAACTCTCGCTCCAGCCGTTCCTGCACGATCTCGCGGTGGAGCATGCCCAGGAAGCCGCAGCGGAAACCAAAGCCCAGCGCGTTGGACGACTCGGGCTCGTAGACGAGCGACGAGTCGTTGAGGCGCAGCTTCTCGAGCGCGTCGCGGAGATCGGCGTAGCTGTCGGCGTCGGTGGGATACATGCCGGCGAAGACCATCGGCCGCACGTCGCGATACCCTGGCAGCGGCGCCGCCGCGCGCGTCTCCGCCGACGTGATCGTATCGCCGACCTTGGTGTCGGCCACCCGCTTGATGCTGGCCACCACGTAGCCGACCTCGCCCACCTTCAGCTCCGCCGCCGGATGCATGCCCAGCCGCAATCGGCCCACCTCGGTCACCTCGTAGGTCGCATCGTTGGAGAAGAACCCGATCCGCATGCCCGCGGCCAGCCGGCCATCCACCACCCGCACGTAGGGCACCGCGCCGCGGTACTTGTCGAACTGGGAGTCGAAGATGAGCGCCCGGAGCGGCGCGGCGGGGTCCCCCGCCGGCGACGGCACCCGCGCGACGATCGCTTCCAGCACGGCGTCGATGTTGGTGCCGTGCTTGGCCGAAACGGAAATGATCTCGGACTCGTCCACTCCGATCAAGTTGACCAGCTCCTCGATGACCAGCTCGGGCCGCGCATTCGGCAGGTCGATCTTGTTGAGGACCGGAATGATGGTCAGATCGTTCTCCAGCGCGAGATACAGGTTCGACAGCGTCTGGGCCTCGATCCCCTGGGCGGCGTCCACCACCAGCAACGCTCCCTCCGCCGCCGCCATCGAGCGCGACACCTCGTAGGCGAAATCCACGTGGCCCGGCGTGTCGATCAGATTCAGCTCGTAGGTTTTCCCGTCCCGGGCGCGGTAGTTCATCATGATGGCGTGCATCTTGATCGTGATGCCGCGCTCGCGCTCGAGGTCCATCGCATCGAGCACCTGGGCCCGCATCTCGCGGGCGGCGAGGGTGCCGGTGCGCTCGAGGAGGCGGTCGGCGAGGGTGGATTTGCCGTGATCGATATGCGCGATGATGGCAAAGTTGCGGATGTGTCGGGCGGGCATTGTCGGGTGAATCTACTCCGTGGTGGGGGGCTTGGGAGACTGCTCATCTGGGGGCCGGCGGGCGCCCCACCTCTGGAGGGAAAGAGCGCAGTATTCGCCTGCCTCGGGCCTGTCTCGCAATCCTGCCTATACCGCCGTACGGGGGCGGTTGGCGATCCCTCCAGAGGTGGCGCGCCCGCCGCCCTTCGGGCGAGCGGGCTTCGGCGGCCCTCACCGCCGAGTGGATTCGCGGGCGCCGGGCCGCCCGTCACCTTCGCAACGTTGCGGCGCGCAACCTTGGGGGTCGTGGCGGGGTAGGGTGGGTACGAAGCTTGCAAGCTGAGGGTGGGCTCGCTTGTTGTCGGTCGATCGTCATTCTATCGCGCTGCTATTCAGAGGAGGACCATTCGATGCCCCGTGTGATCCCTTTCCATTGCCGTGGTCTCCTGCTCGCCGGACTGGTCTGGATGATGGTGGGATGCGAGTCGGACCTGCCGACGCTGCCGCCGGGTCCGACGACCGAGACGTTCGCGGTGTTGAGCGCGGGCGATGAGCATACCTGTGGTCTGGCGCCGGACGGGGCGGCGTTCTGCTGGGGGAACAATGTGCACGGCGAGGTGGGTGACGGGGCGCAGACGCGACGCGAGCGGCCGCGGGCGGTATCGGGGGACCTGACGTTCAGCACGATCAGCGCCGGCAATGACCATAGTTGTGGTCTGACGGCCGCGGGGGCGGCGTATTGCTGGGGCACGAGCGCCGTCGGGGCGCTGGGGACCGGTTCCACCGCCGCGCGCCTGACCCCGCGCGCGGTGCTGGGGGGCCTCACTTTTCGCTCGATCTCGGCGGGCAATAACCACACCTGCGCCTTGACCCCCGCCGGAGCAGCCTATTGTTGGGGAGGGAACGCCCGCGGCGCGGTCGGCGACGGGACGCTCATCGACCGGCTGGAGCCGGTTGCGGTGGCAGGCGGACTCACCTTTTCGGCCCTCGAAGCCGGCTTCGACGTGACCTGTGCCCAGACGGCCGGCGGAACCGGCTACTGCTGGGGCGCCAACAGCGAGGGAGAGCTGGGCAATGGCGGCGTGGCGGATCAACCGGCGCCCACGCCCATCACCGGGGGGCACGTCTGGGCCAGCCTGAGCGCGGGCGGCGGCAATGCCTGTGGCCTGACGACGGCCGGCGCGGCGTTCTGCTGGGGCAACAATGCTCACGGCGAGCTGGGCGCGGGACCGGGCGGCGACAGCGCCGTGCCGGTGGCGGTCTCCGGGGGGCTGACGTTCACGGCGATCACCACCGGGCGGGGACATGTCTGCGCGATCGCCACCGGTGGGGCAGGGTACTGCTGGGGAGAAAATCTCGAGGGCGCGCTGGGGACGGGAACGGGCGTCAACAGCGACGTCCCCGTCGCCATCACCGGCGGTCTGGCCTTTGCTCTGCTGACGGCGGGCGACGATCACACCTGCGGCCTGGTCGCGGACGGTACCGGCTACTGCTGGGGCGAAAACGACGACGGCCACCTGGGCGACGGAACGCTGGTGAATCGGCTGGCCCCGACCGCCATCCGCACGGAGTAGAACCGGCCTACAGCATCGACAGCGGATCGCGGTCGATCTCCAACCGGTTCGCGGCACCGACCAGCTCGTCGGCCCGGCGCGCCAGCATCCACAGCACGCGCTCGAGCGCTGCTGGCGCGCGGGCCTTGAGCAGGCAGTGGTGGCGGCTACGGCCCCGGAGCCGCTCGAGCGGGCACGGCGCGGGGCCCACCAGCGTGACATCCTCCGGCGCGACGGCCGCGCGCACCGCTGCCGCCACGCGAACCGCGCCCGCCGCCGCCGCCTCGGCCTCGGTGGCGCTCACGACGACATTCGCCAGCCGCATTGCGGGGGGGTAGCCGAGCGGCTGCCGTTCCGCCAGCTCGCGCGCGTAGAAGCCCTCGTAATCGTGCGCGGCGGCCGCCTGGATCGCGGGATGGTCCGGCAGGTAGGTCTGGAGGATCACCCGCCC
>JBHENR010000171.1:0-3079 GCA_046262555.1 Gemmatimonadota bacterium
TATGACCAGGCCTCAGATAGTTACGTCCCGACCGGACCGGGACACCGTTCCCGACCGAATCGGGAATCCGGCTCATGACGCGGGAACACCGCGCGCCGTAGTCTGTTCGCGAGGCCTTGTCGCGGAGTTGTGGAATTCGTCGTCGCGGGGATGGCGCCTACGGGGTAGAGGCGAAGGCAAGCGAGGACAGGTGCTCACGGTGCTGTGGAAGGTGGACCGTATGAAGAACGGAGGACGGTGATGGGACGCGTACTGGTGGTGCTCGGGCTGGCGCTGGTGGCACTCCTGAGCCTGGCGCCGGCGATCGGCGCGGAGGGCGAGCGAGCGAGTGGCACCCTGATCGACGGGACGGGGAAGACCATCGGCGCCGTGCAGCTCGAACAGCGCGGTGGTGGTGTGACGGTCAACGTGACCGTGCAGGGGGCGGACGTGGTCAAGCCGGGCGAGCACGGCATCCACCTCCACGCGGTCGGCAAGTGCGACGGCCCCGACTTCACCACCGCCGGCGGGCACTTCAACCCCACCGGCAAGAAGCACGGCGCGCGCAACCCCGAGGGGCCGCACGCCGGCGACCTGCCGAACCTGGTCGCGGGGACGCAGGGGGCCACCTACCAGGCGATGGCGACCGGCGTCACCCTCGCCGCCGGCCCGACCAGCCTCTTCGACGCCGACGGCACGGCGCTGGTGATCCACGCCAACCCGGACGACCAGGTGACCGACCCGGCGGGCAACAGCGGCGGGCGCGTCGCCTGCGCGGTGCTGGCGCTGACCGCGCCGGGGATGCCCAACACCGGCGCGGGCGGCGCGGCAACCCAGGCGGTGGCCTGGAGCGGCGTGATCCTCCTCGGCGCGCTCAGTCTGGCCATGGCCGCGCTGGTCGCGACGACGCGGGTGGCGCGGCGACGGGCCTGACGCCGCGGGGCGACCCGCTTCGGCCCGGCCGCGGCATGCCGGGGGCGGTGCGCTCCACCGCCCCCGGCCAGGGCCGGCACCAGGACGGGAGCTCGTAGCGGTGTGCCGACGACTGCGGGAAGCGAGAAGCGCCCGAGGGATAGGTTGGCCGAGACAACCGCAGCTACCAAGGAAAGGCGAAATGTCAGCGAGCAGGGTCGTCCAGTGGAGCGGGCCGCTCCTGATGCTCGGAGGTGCGCTTTGGGTAGCATGGGCGATTGTTCATGCCCTCCAGCCGCTGGGCTGTGTGGCGGACGAGTGTGATCTGCCGGGCAGGTCGATGCGGCAGGGCAGCCCGCTGGGCAGCGCACTGACCATCGCCGCTGTGCTGGCCCTGGCGGTGGGGGTCTTCGGGCTGGTGCGCCACGCCCGCGCAATGGGCCGCTTCGGCAGGATCGGGAGCGTCGGCCTCGTCGCGAGCGGCACCGGGGTGGTGACGGTCATCGTTGCCAGTCTGGTGCAGAGCATTCTCTTCAACAATGATTTCTGGGCCATGCCGTACGTCGTCATCCCGGCGGCACTGGCGCTGGTCATCGGCTGCGTGCTGCTGGGTGTGGCCATCCTGAGATCGGGCGTGCTACCTCGCTGGGCCGCGGCGCTGCTCATCGTCGGGACCTTGGCCCTGCTGGGGATGAACGAGCAGAACACGCAGGTCCTGCTGGCGATCCCGTTCGGGGTCGCCTGGGTGGCCGTGGGCTACGTGCTCTGGCGGGGCAATCAGCCGGCGCCTACCGGCGTCACCGGTGCCCCTCTACCCCCTCGGCCGTCGTAGCCGAACGGTGCGGAGCGCGCCGTCCCCGGAAGTGCACGGCGACGGCTGCTCAGCAGTCCTGGCTGTGCCGTGGTTCCTGTCGCGGAAAGGAGGATCGATCCGATGGCATCACAGGAGATCGGCCCGCGGTCCTCGACCCTGGGGCACCGGGTGCCCCGCGCCGTGGCGGTCGTCGTCGGGGTTGGCCTGGTGGCGCTCGGGGTATGGGCGATGGTCGATCCCCGCTCGTTCTTCGACGCGCTGGCCAGGTTCGAGCCGTACAACCAGCACTTCCTCCAGGACATCGGCGCGTTCCAGGTCGGCCTCGGGGCGGTGCTCCTGCTCGCGGGCATGGCCGCCCGCGCCGATGGTCTGGCGGTTGCGCTGGTCGGGGTCGGTGTGGGGGCGGCGCTCCACGCCATCTCGCACGTCGTCGGCCGCGACCTCGGCGGAACGCCGCAGACCGACATCCCGACTTTCGCCGCGCTGGCCGCCCTCCTGCTGGCGGCCGGTGGCCTCCGCTGGAGATACTCGCCCGGCTCGGTCGGGCGACAGCACTCTCGGAGCGTCGCCGACGACAAGGAGCCTCGGACGCCGGCGGTGCGAGGGTCGATCCCGAAAACGTGACCGGAGGGTGGGGTGAGCGCGATGACGTCAGGGGCACTGGCTCGCTGGGGCGGCCCGGCAGGGGTCGTCGGCGGTCTGCTGTGGGCATCCTATGGCGTCTTCGAGATGCTGGAGCCGTGGGGCGTGGACACCGTCTACCGGGACGACGTGGGCTACGCGCTGGTCACGGACACGAGCCTGTTCGTGGCCTACAGCCTGCCGGGGAGCCTGGCGCTGCTGCTCACCGCGCTCGGGCTGCTCGGCGTCCTCGCCCGGCTCGGGCTGCTCGGCGTCCTCGCCCGGCTCGGGCTGCCCGCGGCGCGCACCGGCCGGATCGGGCGCCTGCTGGCGTACGTCGCGCTGGCGCTCGGCGCGCTCAGCCTCGTCGGTGTGGTCGTGGCGTTCGACCCGCTCTTCACGGCCGGCCGCATCTTCGGGACGCTCGCGCTCGGCGCCGCCACCGTCGTGGCGGGGCGCGCCGCCCGCGGCGCCGGCGCGCCGCCGGGCTGGGTCGCCGCGCTGCTGCTCCTCGGCCTCCTGGGCCTCTTCCTGCTGCCGCTCTGGCCGCTGGTGTACGCCGTGCAGCTGCTGCCCGCGGGCGCGGGGGCCGCCTGCATCGCACTCTTCGGCCTCGGCTGGGTGGCGCTCGGCCCTGCCCTCTGGTCGGGCCGCGGCGCAAGCCCGGCGGTCGCATCCCGATGAACGAGCCGCCCCGGCCGCCGTCCGAGCGCCGGTCGGCGCGTCCTTGCCGGCCTGGCTCGTCGCCGTCGG
>JBHENR010000172.1:0-10472 GCA_046262555.1 Gemmatimonadota bacterium
GAGATGGTGCGGAACCTCAAGAAGGGCGACGAGGTGGTGACCATCGGCGGCCTCTTCGGTCGCGTGATGTCCCTCACCGAAGAGAAGGTGTCGCTGCGCGTCGCCGACAACGTCAAGCTCGACGTCGAGCGGAACAAGATCGTCCGCGTCGTCTCGGCGACGGAGCCCTCGACCGGGGTCGAGCCCACTGCCGGGTGAGGCGCGCATGGCGATGATCCGTCGGATCCGATTTCTCGGCGATCCCGCGCTGCGGGAGCCGGCTGCGCCCGTCGAGCGGTTCGACGCCGCGCTCGGCGCGCTGGTGGAGGACCTGATCGCGACGATGTACGCGGCCGACGGCATCGGCCTGGCGGCGCCGCAGGTCGCCGAGGGCGTGCGGGTGGCGGTGATCGACGTCGGCGACCGACGCGACGGCTCGGACGTGTTGACGCTCGTCAATCCGCGCATCGTGCGCCGCGCGGGAACGGTCGCCAGCGAAGAGGGATGCCTCTCGATCCCGGGCCTGGTCGAGACGATCGAGCGCTCGGCCGAGGTCGACGTCGAGTATGTCGATCCGTCGGGCGAGCCGGGAAGGGTCTCCGGCACGGATCTCGTGGGCCGCGCGCTCCAGCACGAAATCGATCATCTGGAGGGGATTCTGTTCATCGATCACTTGACGCCGCTGCGGCGGAGCGCCGCCCTGAGCGAATGGCGGCAGCGGCTCGCCGCGGCGGAGCATCCCGACGGCTGAGCCGCCCCCCCTGCGGGTCGTCTTCTGGGGCAGCCCGGCGTTTGCCGTGGCCACGCTCGATGCGGTGCTCGAGAGCCCGCACCCCGTCGTCGCGGTCGTCACCCAGCCGGCGCGCCCCCAGGGACGCGGGCGGCGGCCGCAGCCCACCGCCGTGGCGCGACGCGCCGCGGCCGCCGGGCTGCCTGCGCTCGACCCGGTCCGGCCCCGGGGCGCGGACGTCGTGGCGGCGCTTCGAGCACACGCGCCGGACGTCTTCGTCGTCGCCGCCTACGGAGCGATCCTTCCGTCCGCCGTCCTCGCGCTGCCGCCTCGTGGCGCCCTCAACGTGCACGCGTCGCTGCTGCCCGCCTACCGCGGCGCCGCCCCCGTCACCCGCGCCCTGCTCGAAGGCCGGGCGGAGACGGGAATCACCATCATGCGGATGGACGCCGGCCTCGATACCGGGGCGATCGCCCTCCAGGCGCCGCTCGCCATCGCGCCCGATGAGACGGCGGGCACGCTGACCGCGCGGCTGGCCCACGTGGGCGCTCGCCTGGCGTGCGTCGCGCTCGACCGGCTGGCGGCGGGGACGCTGCCGGACCAGCCGCAGGACGATGCGGCGGCTTCGTGGGCGCCGCGCGTCACGACGGACGCGGCCCGGCTCGTCTGGAGCGAAAGCGGCGCCGCGCTCGAGCGCGCCGCCCGCGCCTATGATCCCTGGCCCGGCGCCTGGACCACGTGGCGGGGAGAGCGGCTCAAGGTGTTCCGGCTGGCCGCAGGGGAAGCGGTCCCCGCCGCCGCGGGTCCGCCGGGAAGGATCGTGGGAGTCGACCCTCGTCCGGTGGTCGGCGTGGGCGATGGGACGTTGGCGCTGGCGGAGGTGCAACCCGCGGGGGGCCGGCGGATGGCCGCCGCGGACTGGGCGCGCGGCCGCGGCGTGGAGATCGGCGACGTCCTGGGGCTCCATGGGTGACCGGGTGGTGCCGTGGCTGATCGCGGCGGTCGATGAGACGCGGCTGGGGCGGGACGACTTTCCCGCCCGGCTGGAAGGGCTGCTCGCCGCGGGCTGCCCCGCGGTCCTGTTGCGGGGGGGCGGGCTCTCCGCCCGCCGCCTCTGGGAGATTGCGGAGGCCGCCGCGGGGCGCTGCCGCGCGCACGGTGCCGAGCTGTGGATCGGGGACCGCGCCGACATCGCGCGGGCGTGCGGGGCCGACGCGGTGCAGCTCCCGGCGCGGGGTCTCTCGACCGGGGGCGCCCGCCGCGTCGTCGGAGCCGCCGTGCGGGTGGGCCGCTCGGTGCACTCGGCGGTCGAGGCGGAGACGGCCGCGGCGTCCGGTGCGGACCACCTGATCGTGGGGACGGTCCTCGCCACGCCGACCCATCCGACCGTGGATCCCGCCGGTATCGAGCTCCTGGCGGCGGTCGCGGCCGCCACGACAGTGCCGTTTCTGGCCATCGGCGGCATCACCCCGGACACGGCCGCGGCGGTGGCCGCCGCCGGAGCCCGCGGCGTGGTCGCGGTGCGCGCGCTCTGGGACGCGCCCGACGCGGCCGCGGCCGTCGCCGCCTTCCGCGTCGCATTCCGATCCGCGTCCGGTCGGGGCCGGGCCGACGCATTACATTCCCCGCCATGACGCCCCCGGCACCGACTGACACCCGCACCGTGGGCGCCGAGCTGGATCTCGTCGTCAACGGCAGGCCGCGTCGCGCCGCCGCCGGCACGACCGTCGCCGGGCTGCTGGCGGCGCACGGCCTGCAGGCCGATCTGGTGGTGGTGGAACACAATGGCGCCATCCTGCCGCGCGCGGCGCTTGCCATCACCCCGCTCGCCGACGGCGATGCGCTCGAGATCGTCCAGTTCGTCGGGGGCGGGTAACCGCCGAATGGCTGGTCCCGCGGAACTCACGCCGACGCTCGGCGGCAGCGCGACGCGCGCCCCGGCGTCCGGCCTCGAGGGGTTGACGATCGGGGGCCGGACGTTCGGATCGCGGCTCCTCATCGGGACCGGAAAGTACGATTCGCCCCGCACCATGGTCCGCGCGCTCGAGGCGTCCGGAGCGGAGATCATCACCGTCGCCGTGCGGCGGGTGAACCTCGACCCGAACGACCCGGCGGGCGAAGACAGCCTGCTCCGTCATCTCGATCCCGAACGGGTCCTGGTGCTGCCCAACACGGCGGGCTGCTACTCGGCGGAGGAGGCGGTGCGCGTCGCGCGGCTCGGCCGCGCGGCGGGCCTGAGCGACTTCGTGAAGCTGGAAGTGATCGGCGACGAGCGCACGCTGTATCCCGACGTCGAGGGACTGCTCGCCGCTACCCGGATCCTGGTGGCGGAGGGGTTCATCGTGCTGCCCTATACGAGTGACGACGTGGTGATCGCGAAGCGGCTCGAAGAGGCCGGCGCGGCGGCGGTCATGCCGCTGGCCTCGCCGATCGGCTCGGGCCTCGGCGTGGTCAACCCGCTGACCATCGAGTTCATCCGCGACGCCGTGTCGATTCCCGTCATCGTGGACGCCGGCGTGGGGACTGCGTCGGACGCGGCGCTGACGATGGAGCTCGGGGTCGACGGGATTCTGATGAACACCGCAATCGCAGCGGCGCGGGATCCGGTCAAGATGGCTACCGCAATGCGCCTGGCGGTCGAGGCCGGCCGGCTGGCGTGGGAGGCGGGTCGCATGCCGAAGCGGCAGTGGGCGGCGGCGTCGAGTCCCGCGGAGGGGCGCGTCGGCGCGTAGCGTGAGCCGGGAGCGCCGGCGCGCGCTGGAGATCCTCCGCGCGGTGCGCCGGGGTGCGCGCGCCGATGAGAGCTTTCGCCAGCACGCGGCGGGGCTCGACCCGCGCCAGCGCCATCTGGTGATGGAGCTGAGCTATGGCACCATCCGGTGGCGGCTGCAGCTCGATTACCAGCTGAGCGCCCTGCTGAAGGAGCGGCCGCTCCGCGCGCTGCCGCCCGATGTCGTCCTGATCCTGGAGCTGGGGGCCTACCAGCTCCTCCACATGAACCGCATTCCAACCTGGTCCGCCGTGGATGAAAGCGTGACGCTCGCCCGCACCGCGCTGCCGGGACGGGTCTCCGCCTGGGCGGCGGGGCTGATCAACGCCGTGTTGCGCGCGCTGGCGCGGGCCCGCGCGGAGCTCACCCTCGCGGTGCCCGATCCGGCTCACCAGGCGGAGCACCTCGCGATCGTCCATTCCCACCCGCCGTGGCTGGTGGAGCGGTGGCTGGAGCGATTCGGTGCGGAGGCGACGACGACCCTCCTGACGCGCAACAACCAGCCGCCGCCGCTCCACCTCCAGGTCAATCCGCGCGTCGTGTCACCGGCCGAACTGCTCGAGCGGTTCCGCGCGGCGGGGACGGAAGGCGTGATCCACCCCCTCAAGCCCGATGCGATCGTCCTCGGCGGCGGTACGAGCCCGGTGGATCTGCCGGGCTGGGACGCGGGAGCGTTCTGGGTGCAGGATGCGGGGTCGCAGTGGGTGACCGATGCCGCCGGGCCGGCCCCCGTCGGCGCCACGCTGCTCGATGCCTGCGCCGCTCCCGGTATGAAGCTCTGCGGCCTGCTCGCCGCCGCGCCCGGCGCCCGCGCCCTGGCGGTAGACCTCGATCCCGTCCGGCTGGCGCGCGTGCGCGAGAATCTCTCGCGTCTCGGCCTGGCGGGAGCCTGGACGGCCGCCGCCGATGCCCGCCAGCTCCCCACCGCGGCGCGGTTTCCCCTGGTGCTGGCGGACGTTCCCTGCTCCGGCACGGGAGTGCTGCGTCGGCGCGTGGACGCCCGCTGGCGGCGGACGCCGTCGGATCTCCACCGCTTTGCCGATTTTCAGCGCGAGCTGCTCGAGCGGCTGGCGCCCCGCGTCGCCCCCGGCGGCGCGCTCGTCTATGCGACGTGCTCGCTCGAGGCGGAGGAGAATGAGGACGTCGTGGCCGGTTTTCTCGAGGCGCAGCCGGACTTTCGCGTCGTCCCGGTGGAGGACCGGGTGCCGGCGGCCCTCCGCGAGGGACCGTACCTGGCGGCCCGGCCCTGGCGCGGCGACTGGGATGGACTCTTCGCCGCCCGACTGGAGCGGATGGCCGCGTGAGGCGCGCGATCCGGGATCTGCCGCGGCTCGGCATGCCGCGCGATTTTGCCAGGCGGCGCGCGGTGGTGGAGCGCCGCCGCAGCGCGACGTGGCAGGTGGGGATCGCGCTGGTGGTGGCGACTCTCGGGGCGGGCAGCCTGGGATACCTCGTCGTGCAGCTCTTCTATCTGCCGGACACTCTGGCGGAGGCGCGGCTCAATCGCGTCCCCGATCTGACCGGCCGGGACCTCGACGACGCGATCGAGATCGGCGAGGCCCAGGGGTATGTCGTGCTGGCCGGCGGCGAACAGTATTCCGATGACGTCTCGGCGGGCGAGGTGATCTTCACCTTCCCGCCTCCCGGCCACTACCTGCTCCGCGGCGATACCCTGCTCGCGCTCGTCAGTCTGGGGGACCCCCGCAGCGCGCTGCCGAGCCTGGCGGGGCTCGAGCCCACGTCCGCCCGCACCATCCTGCGCCAGCTGGGAGTGGATTCGGTGGCCACGCGTCGCGCCACCAGCGACCTCTTCCCGGACGGCGATGTCGTGGGCACGGATCCTCCCGCCGGCACCGCGATCGACGACGATCTCCGCCTCGTCACGCTGATCCTGAGCCGGGGGGGCTCGGTGCTCGCCATGCCGGACGTGCGGGGGCTCACGCTCACGGCCGCGCGCGACACGCTCGAAGCCCACGGCCTCACCGTCGGCGACGTGACGGGGGTGCGCGGCCCGCTCGAGGAAGAAGTAGAGGGCGACGTGATCGTCAGCGATCAGGATCCGCCGCCGGGCGGGCAGGTGCGGGTGGGCACCGCCATCGAGCTCGAGCTCGGCATCGGTCCCCGTCGTCCCGCACCGCGTGTCACGCCACGGACGGATGCCGCGAACGAGGACGGGGCGCCCGAGGACGGCGAGGAGGCAGCAGCGGAGGACGAGGCGCCGGATCGCGATCCCACGCCGGACGCGCCAGCGGCCGTGAACCCGCCCGCCGACGCGCCGGCCCCCGCGCCGGCCGGCGAGGACGAGGACTTCTGAGCCCGGCCCGCCGCGTACTGCTCGCCCCGTCGGTGCTGGCGGCGGACTTCGGCCGGCTCGCCGAACAGGTCGCGGCGGCCGAAGCCGGCGGCGCCGACTGGATCCACGTCGACGTGATGGACGGCCACTTCGTGCCGAATCTGTCGTTCGGGCTCGACGTTCTGGGGGCGCTGCGCGGCGCCACGACGCTGCCGCTCGATGTCCATCTGATGGCGGAGCGGCCGGAGCAGTACTTCGACGCGTACCGGGCCTCGGGGGCAACGGGGCTGACGATCCACGTCGAGGCGGCCCCGCATCTTCACCGCCAGCTCGAGCGGATTCGCGAGCTGGGAGGCCGGGCCGGCGTCGCGCTCAATCCCGGCACGCCCCTCGCGGCGATCGACGCGGTCTGGGATGTCTGCAACCTCGTTCTCGTGATGAGCGTAAATCCCGGCTGGGCCGGTCAGGCGTTCCTCCCCGGCACCATCGGGCGGCTCCGGTCCGCGCGCGCGCGCATCGACGCGCTGCCCGTCGAGTCGCGCCCCCTGTTGGAGGTGGACGGCGGCATCACCGCCGCGAATGCCCGCGCGGTCACCGAGGCGGGAGCGGATGTACTCGTCAGCGGGTCGGGCGTCTTCGGTCCCGGCGACCCCGCGGCCCGCACCCGCGCGTTGCGTGAGGCGGCCTCCCCGGCCTGATGCCCTCCGCTTTGTGCGGTGGGCGGTCGCCGCGCAACCTCATATCTTTGCTGTCTATCCGCTTTCCCTCGCTCTCCGGGATGCCCGGACTGCAGGGACGGCGCGCGGCGACCGGTGGCCGACCGCGCGCGCTGACCGGCAAGATGAAGATTCGCGAAACGAGACCCGATGTTCCATGACCTGAGCGCCAAGCTCGACGGCGCCTTTGCGCGCTTTCGCAGCCGCGGGGTACTGGACGAGGCGATGATCAGCGAGGGGATGCGCGAGGTGCGGCGCGCCCTGCTCGAGGCCGACGTCCACTTCCGGGTGGCCAAGGAATTCTGCGGCCGCGTCGAGGAGCGGGCCCGGGGGCAGGAGCTCACCCGCTCGATCACCCCCGCCCAGCTCGTCATCAAGATCGTGCACGATGAGCTGGTGGCGCTCCTCGGCGGCGCCCACGCCCCGCTGCTCGAGGCGAAACAGCCGCCGACGGTGATCGTGCTCGCCGGGCTCCAGGGGTCGGGGAAGACGACCACTGCGGCCAAGCTCGCCCGTCGGCTGCAGCAGCAGAACCGCCGGCCGCTGCTGGTCGCCGCCGACGTGTACCGGCCGGCGGCGATCGAGCAGCTCCAGACGCTGGGCCGCCAGCTGGGGGTGCCGGTCGTCGCCGACGCCGCCGAGCGCCGGGTCGAGCGGCTGGCGCTGGCGGGGCGCGAGCAGGCCCGGGCGGAACGGCTGAACGTCGTCATCGTGGACACCGCCGGCCGGCTCCACGTGGACGACGAGATGATGCTCGAGCTCCAGCGGGTGGTGGGCGCGGTCGAGCCGACCGAGACCCTGCTGGTGGCCGACGGGATGACCGGCCAGGACGCGGTCCGGATCGCCGAGGCGTTCCACGGCCGGGTGCCGCTGACCGGTGTGATCCTCACCAAGCTGGACGGCGATGCCCGCGGGGGCGCGGCGCTGTCGATCCACAGCGTAACCGGGCTGCCGATCAAGTTCATCGGCACCGGCGAACGGCTGGAATCGCTCGAGCCGTTTCATCCCGACCGGATGGCGGGGCGGATTCTGGATCGTGGCGACGTCGTCTCCCTGGTCGAGAAGGCGCAGGAGGCGTTCGACGCCGACGCGGCCGCCGCGCTCGAGGCGAAGGTGGGAAAGAAGGGCGCGTTCGATCTCGAGGACATGCTGACGGCGATGAAGCAGCTCAAGCGGATGGGGCCGCTGCAGGGCCTGCTCGGCATGTTGCCCGGCGTCGGCAAGCAGCTCCGCAACGTGGACGTCGATGCCGCGCGGCTCACCCGGGTCGAGGCGATCGTCCTCTCCATGACGCCCGCCGAGCGGAGGAAGCCCAAGATCCTCAACGGCAGCCGCCGCAAGCGGATCGCGCGCGGCAGCGGGACCACGGTGCAGGAGGTCAATGCCCTGCTCAAGCAGTTCGCCCAGATGAACACGATGATGAAACAACTGCCCGGCATGATGGGCGCGAAGAAATCCACAAGGAGGTAAGTATGGCCGTTCGGATTCGACTCCGGCGCATGGGCGCCAAGAAGCAGCCGGTCTATCGCGTCGTCGTCGCCGACTCCCGCAGTCCCCGCGACGGGCGGTTCCTCGACACGATCGGCACCTACGACCCGCGCGCGAATCCCGCCGCCATCACGATCGACGCGGCCAAGGCGCTGCAGTGGCTCGAGCAGGGGGCCCTGCCCACCGACAGCGCCCGGTCCCTGCTGGCCCAGGCGGGGGTCTGGAGCCGGTTTGCGGGAGGGACTCCGCCGGCGGCCCGCACGACGACGGCGGCCCCGCCCCGGGTGGCGGCCGTGCCCGAGGCCGCTCCCGCGGAGGCCGAGGCCCCGCCCGAGACGGTCTCCGAGCCGGACGACGCTCCGGCGGTCTAGCCCGCGGTGACACCTCCCACCCACGTCGCCATCGGCCGGATCGTCCAGGCCCACGGCCTCAAGGGCGAGCTCACCGTGTTCCCGCTGTCGCCGGAGGCGGATCGGTTCGCCGCCGGCGCAGTGGTGGGGCTGACGCCCGACGCCGAGGGCCAGGGGGGCATCCGCACCGTGCCCATCGCCGGCAGCCGCCCGCACGGAGGCAAGTGGCTGCTCCGGTTCGACGGCGTCGCCGACCGCACCACCGCGGAAGCCTACAAGGGGTGGTACCTGCTCATCCCCTATCCCGAGGCCGAGGCGGCCCGTGCGCCTGACGAGTTCTTCCTCCACACGCTGGTCGGACGCACCGCCCGCACACCCGAAGGCCGCGATCTGGGCGCCATCATCGACGTGCTCGAGACTGGCCACGTTCCGCTGCTCGAGATCGCCACGCCCGACGGGCCCCGGCGGCTGTTGCCGTTCGTCAAGGAGTTCGTGGACGCGGTGGAGGACGCGGAAGTCATCGTCACGCCGCCGGCCGGGTGGGACGAGGTCTAGGCCGTGCACGTCAATATCCTGACCCTCTTCCCGGCGTACTTCCGCGAGCCGCTGGCGCAGTCCATCACCGGCCGGGCCCGGCGCAAGGGGCTTGTCAGCTGGGATGTGCTGGACCTGCGGGACTTCGTCGCCGAGGGCGAGCAGGTGGACGACTACCCCTACGGCGGCGGCGGCGGCATGGTGCTGAAGCCCGAGCCGGTGTTCCGCGCCTTCGAGGCGCTGGAAGCGCCCCGGCCCTTCATCCTGCTGTCGGCCCGCGGCCGGCCGTTCACCCACCGGGTGGCCGTCGAGCTGGCGGTGGCGCCCGAGCTGACGCTGCTCTGCGGCCACTACAAGGACGTCGACGAGCGGGTGCGGGAAGCGCTCGTCACGGACGAGATCTCGCTCGGCGATTTCGTGTTGTCGGGCGGGGAGATCGCCGCGCTGGCGGTGGTGGACGCGGTGGTGCGCCTGCTGCCCGGCGTGCTGGGCGATTTCGACAGCGCGCAGGGCGATTCCTTCCACGACGAGTGGCTGCTGGGGCCGCCGTCGTACACCCGGCCGGCTGTCTACCGGCAGCGAGCGGTGCCGGAAGTCCTTCTCTCCGGCGACCATGCAGCGATCGCTCGCTGGCGGCGCGAGGCCGCCGAGCGGTTCACCCGCGAGCGCCGGCCGGACCTCCTGACGCGGGAGTCGGAACCGTCCAACCTTGATGTTCCCTGACCGGGGGGGTAAGTTTCGGCCTCCCATGAATCAGGACTTCGGAAACGATCAGCGGCGCACGGATCTCCCCGCGTTTCGCCCCGGCGATACGGTGCGGGTCAACGTGCGCGTGCGGGAGGGGGACAAGGAGCGGCTCCAGGCGTTCGAGGGGGTCGTCCTCCGGCACCGGGGCGAAGGCATCAACGCGACCTTCACCGTGCGCAAGGTCTCCAACGGCGTCGGCGTCGAACGGATCTTCCCGTCCCACTCGCCCGTCATCGCCGATATCAAGGTCGTCCGGGAGGGCCATGTGCGCCGCGCGAAGCTCTATTATCTGCGCGAGCTGTCCGGCAAGGCCGCCCGTATCCGGGAGAAAAAGCGGACCTGACGTCAGCCGTCTAGACAGATCCCCCCGTCTGACTTTCCCTCTGAGCGGGAACGCCCACTGAGCGGACTCGACCAGCGCCTCACCGACCTTTCTGTCGCGGACCTCACCGCGGTCTTGACCCGTCGCCGCACCATCGGGCGGCGCACCGTGCGTTATCTCCTGACCGATGACCGCGCCGCCGTCCGGGCGCTGGGGCGCCACTACCTGGCCCGGGCCCGCGCCCGCGAGCGGGAAAACGCCCGGTTGCGCCGGCTGCTGGAAGGCGAGCGCGCCTTTCTCGACGAGGGCGTGCGGGTCGTGGCCGGCGTCGACGAGGCGGGTATCGCGCCGATCGCCGGGCCGGTGGTGGCGGCGGCGGTGGTGTTGCCCCCCGACTGGGTGACGGATGGCCTGGATGATTCCAAGCGGGTCGACCCCGCGACCCGGGAGCGGCTCGCGCTGGCGATTCGCGGCGCGGCGCTGGCGGTCGGCGTGGGCGTCGTCTCCGAGCGCATCATCGACCGGATCAACATCTACCAGGCC
>JBHENR010000173.1:0-11048 GCA_046262555.1 Gemmatimonadota bacterium
GTCTATCAGGAGGGGACAGAATTATTTGTGACCTTTGACAATCCCGGCGAGGCCTTCCCGCTCTACGTGGCCAATCTGGGCGCTGGCGACCCATCGGTCGGGATACCGGCCGCGGGGGCCGTGGTCGTCCGGCGGGAGCTCGCGCCCATCGAGGCCTACGCCGACGACGTTCCCGTCAGTCAGGTATCCTCCGACCTGCCCGGCGTGGATGGCTTTCCGATCACGCTGTCGTTCCAGGGTGCCGACATCACCACCGTCATCCGCGCCTTCGGTGAGGTGACGGGCCAGTCGATCGTCGCCGGCGCCGGCATCCAGAACATTCTCATCACCGCCGACATCCGCAACGAGCCGTGGGATCGGGCGCTGGTCACGCTGATGCGCGCCAATGGGCTCGACGTGCGGATGGAGAACGGCATCATCCGGGTCGACAGCGTCCAGAATCTGAGCGAGAGCGAAAAGCTGGTGAATCTGGAGACCCGGGTCATCCGGCTGAACTTCATCTCGGCGACCGACATCGTGACCGTGGTCGAGCCGCAGAAGTCCGAGCGCGGCAGCATCCAGGCCGACCCCAAGACCAATTCCCTCGTCATCACGGACGTCCCGCAGCGCGTGGCGGCCGTCGCGGGCATCATCCGCGAGCTCGACATTCAGACGCCGCAGGTAACGATCAAGGCGAAGATCGTGTTCGTCAACAAGGTCGATCTGCGGGATCTCGGAGTGAAGTGGCGGATGGAGAACCTGCGTGACCCCTCCGTGGACACGCACGTCCTCGCGAACACGGAAGGCACCATCGCCGACCCGTTCCTCGACCTGTCGATCGGCTCGCTGGCGTCGGGGCTCAATATCGGCGGTCTGCTGCAGGCGCTCGAGCAGCGACAGATGGCCGACATCCAGGCCGAGCCGCAGACGACGGTGCTCAACAACCTTCCCGCCGAGGTCTTCGTGGGCGAGCGGACGCCGATCCGCGTGCTCGACGTGGGCGCCGACACGCAGGAGGCGCAGGCGAGCGTCCAGCTCATCGAGACGGGCATCATCCTGCGGGTGACGCCGCACATCACGTCCAACGGCAAAGTCCTGATGGAGCTGCAGGCCGAGCGCTCGGGCGTGGCGGTCAACGATCCCGCCATCGGGGTGACCTTCAACACCCAGCGCGCCAACTCCCAGATTCTGGTTGACGACGGCGAGACGGCGGTGATCGGCGGTCTGACGGTGCAGGACATCTCGACCGTCCGCACCGGCATCCCCATCCTCAAGGACATTCCGATTCTGGGCGGACTGTTCCGGAGCGAGAGCCGGCGGGCGGAGAAGCGCGACCTGCTGATTTTCGTTACGCCCTATATCGTGCCGATCGACCGCCCGGAGCCGGAGATCGTCACGCTGGTCTGTGTCGAGGATCAATCGTGGTTCCGCGCCGACGAGCCGATCCTCCACAACGGTGAGCGATGGCTGAAGTTCGGCACGCCCTCGCGGCTGGACCCGCGCGATCTGATCGCGGTGGGCAATTACCGAGGGGTTCCCATTTATACGACGGTCGAGGCCGCGGCGGTGGAGGTGTACATGCCGCTGTGCGTCCCCGGCATGTATCAGGCCTACCGGCGCATCGTCGCGGTGCGCGGCACAACCGGCTAGCGAAAGGAGTACCACTGCAGATGAGTCGGATCAACACCACATGGGGTACGCGCGGGGGAGTGCATCGGACGGTCGTCCTGCTCGCCTGCACCGGTTTCCTGGCGCTGGCCGCCTGTGACGAGAGTCTGCAGGGTCTCGACCCCGATCCGCCCGGCGGCGACGGCACCACGCCGGAGCTGATCGCGGTCACGGGCCAGACGCTCGTGGTGCAGCTGGGCGGCAACGTGGCCACGCCGCTGCGGGTCCGCGTCCTCGATGCCAGCGGCCGTCCGGTGCGGTCGGCCGTGGTCAAGTTCAACGTGTTGACCGGCGCGGGGATTTTTTCCGCCGACAGTACGCTGACCAATGATCAGGGGTTCACCGAGGTGACGTTCCGGCCGACCTCAGCCGGCACGGTGCTGGTCGAGGCCCGGGTGGAAGGGCCTACCGGCACCGACCGGGTGCAGTTCAACTTCCAGGTCTTCAACGATCCGACCATAGGCGCCACGCTCGAGCGGGTGAGCGGCACCGGCCAGACCGGGCCGGTCGGGTCGGTGCTGCCCGACCCCCTCGTCGTGCGCGTGCTCAATCCGGACGGCTTCCCGGTGGCGAACCTGCCGGTCACCTTCACCATCCAGCAGGCGCAGGGCGATTCCGCCCGCGTGACGACGACGTCGGGTGGTCCCGGGACCCGCACCGTCGTCGTGACGACCGATTCCAGCGGCGTCGCGCGCGCCTTCCTGCGGCTGGGCACGCTGCCCGGCGCGCACACCGTCTCGGCGTCCGCGGTGGTGACGGAAAACGGTGTCCAGGTCACCCGCTCGGTGTCGTTCACCGCCACCGCCACGGGCAGTACCCGCGCGTCGCTGCTGGTCATTATCTCGGGAGACAACCAGACGGCGATCATCGACACGATTCACGAGCGCGATACGGAGGAGTTCCGCGGCCGCGACGCCAATCCGCTCGTGGTGCAGGCGGTCGACCGGTTCGGTACGCCCGTGGCCGGCGTGGTCGTCCAGTGGCGCGTTTCGGACGGGGGCGGCCAGCTGGCGTCGTTCACGACCTCGACCGATTTCAATGGCCTCGCCACCAACACGATCAGCGACGTCACGGTGGGGCGAAACGCCGTGGTGGCCTTCACTGCGGGCGCGGCGCCGGTCGAATTCGTGATCACGGGCGAGCTCTACGAACCGCCGGCGGAAGAGGAAGAAGAATCCGAGCCTGACCCCGACTCGGGAGGGTAGGCGGCCACGAATGGGCGGGGCCTTGACGGGCGTGGCATATTAGCCGCCGAATGAGCGCCAAGCGTCGCGGAGTCCCCGCCTCTTCCGTCCCGAACCTCGTCATCGTCGAATCGCCGGCCAAGGCCCGGGCCATCGGCAAGTACCTGGGTTCCGGCTATCTAGTGGCCGCATCCGTGGGCCACGTTCGAGACCTGCCCGCCCGCGAGCCGGGGGTCGATCCCGCCCGGGGCTTCGAGCCCACCTATGAGATTTCCCGCGGCAAGAAAAAGGTGCTCGACGAACTGCGCCGCGCGGCCAGGGGGGCCGAGCGCGTCTATGTCGCGACCGACCCCGATCGCGAGGGCGAGGCGATCGCGTGGCACATCGTGGACGAGCTGGGTCTCCCGCTCGAGACGGTGCACCGGGCGCTGTTCTTCGAAATCAGTCCGGCTGCCGTAAAAAAGGCGATCGCGGAACCCGGGCGGATCGACGACCGCAAGGTCGACGCCCAGCAGGCGCGGCGGATCCTCGACCGGCTGGTCGGCTACAAGATCAGTCCGCTCCTGAGCGAGCCGTTCTATCCGGGACTCTCCGCCGGTCGCGTCCAGACCGTGGCCCTGCGGATGGTGTGCGAACGGGAGGACGCGATCGAGGCGTTCCAGCGGGTCGCCTACTGGAAGGTGTCGGCGACGTTGGCGACGGATGCCGAGGCCGAACCCTTCCCGGCCGAGCTGCATCGGGTCGGGCGCACGGCGGTCGTCCCGCGGGGCCAGCCGGGCACCCCCGGCTACCGCCCGCCCGCGCTGGTGAGCGAGGCCGACGCGCAGGCCGTGGTGGAGCGCGCGCGGGCCGCAGCCTGGTCGGTGAGCGCGCTGGAAAAGGTCGAGCGTCAGCGCACGCCCCCGCCCCCGTTCACCACGTCCACGCTGCAGCAGGAGGCCGCCCGGCGGCTGGGGATGAGCGCCAAGCGCACGATGGCGCTCGCGCAACGGCTCTACGAAGGGGTCGAGATCGAGGGGGAGCCGATCGGGCTCATCACCTACATGCGGACCGACGCCACCCGGGTCGCCGAATCCGCGCTGAGCGCGGTGCGGGCCATGATCAGCGAGCGCTACGGGGCCGCGTTCCGGCCGGCCAAGCCCAACCGATACCGCAGTGGCGCGAGCGCCCAGGAGGCGCACGAAGCGGTTCGCCCCACCGACGCCGCCCGCTCGCTCGATGTCGTCCGCCGGGCGCTGGCCCGGGCCAACGAGGGCCGCGATCTGGTGCGGCTCTATGAGCTCATCTGGCTGCGGTTCGTCGCTTCCCAGATGACGCCGGCTCGTTACGACCGCACCACCGTCACGTTTCAGGTGGACGGCGATCTGGAGTTCCGCGCCGCGGGATCGGTGCTGACGTTCGCCGGATTCCTCGAGGCGTACCGGATGGCGGGGCGGCCGGCCGAGGCTGGCGACGACGTGCTGCTGCCGGTCCTGACCGAGCAGCAGGCCGTGCTGCCCCGCGACGTGACGGCTGACGGACGCGAAACGCAGCCCCCGGCGCGCTACAGCGAGGCCACGCTGGTCAAGGAGCTCGAGGCGCAGGGGATCGGCCGTCCGAGCACGTATGCGACGATCGTCTCCCGGATCTTCGAGCGTAAGTACGTCGAGCGTGAGGCGAAGCAGATCAAGCCCACCGTGCTCGGGCGCTTCGTGATCAAGTATCTGATGCACCACTTCGCCGACATCTTCGAGATCGGGTTCACGCGCGAGATGGAGGCCGAGCTCGACCGGATCGAGGAGGGGGAACGGCCCTGGCGGGAGGTGGTCGGGGAGCTGTGGGAGCCGCTGGAGCAGGACGTCCGCCGGGTCGAGGGTCTCGGCACGGACGTGGATGGCCGCGACTGGACCGAGATGGACGCGCCGCTCTGTCCGACCGACCCGGCGCACGGACCGATGCGCCTGAAGTGGAACCGGTTCGGGGCGTTCTGGGGGTGTCAGCAGTATCCGGCCTGCAAGAAGACCGCTCGCATCCCGCACCTCGGGCCGCAGGCCCCCACCGTTCCCTGCCCACTCGACGGCGGCGAGCTGGTGGTGAAACAGAGCCGGCGCGGGCCGTTCGTCGGTTGCGCCAACTATCCGGCCTGCGAGTTCACCATGAATCTCGGGGACGACCCGGCGGCGGCGCTGGCGGCCCGCGAGCGGTCGCAGGAGGCGGAGCGGGCGCTGGATCGGACGTGCCCGGACTGCGGCGGCGTGCTGGGCGTGAAGACGGGCCGCTACGGCGCCTTTATCGGGTGCAAGAATTACCCCAAGTGCAAGCACACCGAGCCGCTGCCCAGTGGCGTCAACTGTCCCCAGTGCGGCGCCGGGGATCTCGTCGAGCGCCGGACGGGCCGGGGCCGGGGCGGCCGGCGGTTCTACGGCTGCAACCGGTATCCCGAGTGCGACTACACCCAGCAGGGCGCGCCCCGCGTCGGTCCCTGTCCGGAGTGCGGCCACGCGGTCCTCGAGCTGGCGCGGGTGGAGGGCGAGGAGCGGCTTCGCTGCCCGCAGTGCAAGGCGGAGGTGCCGGAGCCGGCCGAGGTGGCGTCGTGAACGCCGCGGGGGCGCGAGGGTCCCGCGGCGTGACGATCGTCGGCGGGGGGTTGGCGGGGTGCGAGGCCGCGCTCCAGTGCGCCCGCCTCGGCGTGGCCGTGACGCTCTACGAGATGCGGCCCGAGCGGCCGACGGCGGCGCATCTGACCGGTCAGCTGGCCGAGCTGGTCTGCTCGAACTCGTTCAAGTCGCTCGACGTCGAGAACGCCCACGGCCTGCTGAAGGCCGAGCTCGACGCGCTCGACTGCCACCTGCTGGAGCTCGCCCGCGCGGCGCGCATCCCGGCCGGCTCGGCCCTGGGAGTGGATCGGGAGCGGTTCGCCGCCGGCGTCACCGCCGCCGTGGCGGCGGAGCCGCTGATCACGGTCATCCATCAGGAATGGGATGCGCCCGATCCCGCCGAGGTGACGATCGTGGCGACCGGACCGCTGACGTCGGAGGCGCTCGCCGGGCGGATCGAGGAGTTGCTGGGGGCCGGAAACCTCGCGTTCTACGATGCGATCAGCCCGATCGTCACCCGCGAGTCGCTCGTCCCCGACACCTGGTGGGCCGCGGCGCGATACGATAAGGGCGGGCCTGATTACCTCAACTGCCCACTCGACGCGGCGACCTACAACGCGTTCATCGACGGTCTGCTGGGCGCCGAGCTCTATCCCCTCAAGGCGTTCGAGGCGGGGCTCTTCTTCGAAGGCTGTCTGCCGATCGAGGAGATGGCCCGCCGGGGTCGGGAGACGCTGCGGTTCGGTCCGCTCAAGCCCGTCGGCTTGCCCGACCCCCGGACCGGCCGCGAGGCGCATGCCGTGCTCCAGCTGCGGAAGGAAAACGCCGAGGGCACGATGTGGAATCTCGTCGGCTGCCAGACCCGGATGCGGTACCCCGATCAGCGCCGGGTCTTCGGGCTCGTCCCCGCGCTGGCGCGGGCCGACTATCTGCGGAACGGCCAGGTGCATCGCAACTCCTTTCTCCAGCACCCCACCGCCCTCGACCGGTTCGGGCGGCCGGCGGACGGGGCGTGGCCGGACCTCTTCTTCGCGGGGCAGCTCACCGGCGTCGAGGGGTACGTGGAATCGATCATGAGCGGCTTGATCGCGGGTCGGAACGCCGCCCGCCGGATCGCGGGCGAGGAACCCGATCTGCCCCCCCGCGAGACGATGATCGGGGCGCTCTATCACTATCTGGCGACGGCCGACCCGGCTCGTTTCCAGCCGATGAACGCCAACTTCGGTCTGCTGCCGGAGCCCGCCGCGCCCGCGCGCGGCAAGCGGGCCCGTCGCGCCGCCCAGGTGGCCCGGGCGCTGGCCGCGAACGCGGCCTGGGCTGCCACGCAGGACCCGGCGCTGGCCGGAGCCGCGTGAGGCTGGCCCGGGAGGCGCTGCCGGCCGATCGGCCCGCGCCGGCCGCCGACGAGCGGATCGCCGACTATCTCGATTACCTGCGGCGGGTGCGGAATTACAGCCCCCGCACGATCGAGGCGTATGGACGCGACCTGGCTCAGTGGTCGATGTTCTGCGCCGAGCATCTCGGCTCCTCGCGGCCCGATCTGCCGTCGCTCACCCCCGACACGGTGCGCGGTTTTCTGGGGTGGTGCGCGCGGCGCGGGATGGACAAGCGCACGCTCGGCCGCAAGCTCGCCGCTCTGCGCGGCTTTCTCCGCCACGCCTGCCGCGAGGGATGGACGGCGCACAATCCCGCCCAGATCGTGGGCGTGCCGAAACAGGGCCGGCGGCTGCCGGCGGTCCTGCGGGCCGAGCCGCTGGCCGGCCTGCTCGATGCGCTCGGGGCGCAGGCGGGGTTCGCGGGCACGCGGGACGCCGCCCTGCTGGAGACGGCCTACGGCGCGGGCCTGCGCGTCAGCGAGCTGACCGGGTTGGGGTGGAGCGACATCGACCCCGGCGCCGGGACGGTGCGGGTGATCGGCAAGGGGGACAAGGAGCGGCGGGTGCCGGTGACGGGGCGCGCGCTGGCGGCGCTGGAAACGTGGCGGGCCGAGCTGACGCGCGGGGGGCGGCCGCTGGCGGACCGGGTCTTCGTCGGCCGCACCGGGCGGCCGCTCTCGGTGCGCCACGTCCAGCGGCTCGTCACGACGGCGCTCCAGCGGATCGCCGCGCAGCGCGGGGTGTCGCCCCACACGTTGCGCCACTCGTTCGCCACCCACCTGCTCGATCGCGGCGCCGACCTGCTCGCGGTCAAGGAGCTGCTGGGGCACGAGTCGCTGTCGACGACCCAGCTCTACACCCATCTGTCGCGCGAGCGCCTCACCGCCGCGTACGATCTCGCTCACCCTCACGCCTGAGGCCGCCGCCATGCCGCTTCCTCCGTTTCGCGCCACCACCATCCTTGCGGTTCGCCGCGACGGAGCCGTCGCGCTCGGCGGCGACGGGCAGGTGAGCTTCGGCGACACCATCATGAAATCCCAGGCGACCAAGGTCCGCCGCCTCCGCAACGGCACCATGATCGCCGGTTTTGCCGGCGCGGCGGCTGACGCGCTCACCCTGTTCGAGAAGTTCGAGGAGAAGCTCGAGCGGTATCCCACCAACCTCCCGCGGGCGGCGGTGGAGCTGGCCAAGGACTGGCGCTCCGACAAGATGCTGCGCCAGCTGGAGGCCCTGCTGGCGGTCTGCGACCGGGAGCACAGCCTGCTGATTTCGGGGACGGGCGACGTCATCGAGCCCGACGACGGTATCCTGGCGATCGGCTCAGGCGGGCCCTATGCCCTCGCCGCGGCGCGGGCGCTCCTGACCCAGTCGGACCTGAGCGCCCGCGCTATCGTCGAGCACGGTCTGACGATCGCGGGGGAGATCTGCGTCTATGCCAACACCCACCTGACGATTCTGGAGCTCGCATGAAGCGAACGGACCAGCTCCGGCCGCCGGTGGGCGAGGCGCCGGCCGGACCGCCTCCGGAGCCGGGTCAGGGGGCCGACCCCGGCGACGACGCCTACGAGGCGCTGACCCCCCGCCAGATCGTGGCCGAGCTCGACAAGTACATCATCGGCCAGAAGCTGGCCAAGCGGGCCGTCGCCATCGCGCTCCGCAACCGCTGGCGGCGGCTCCGCGTGCACGAGGACCTGCGCGACGAGATCCTGCCCAACAACATCATCATGATCGGTCCCACCGGCGTAGGGAAGACCGAGATCTCGCGGCGGCTGGCGAAGCTGGCGGATGCGCCGTTCATCAAGGTCGAGGCGTCGAAGTTCACCGAGGTCGGCTACGTCGGGCGCGATGTCGAATCGATCATCCGCGACCTGATGGAGACGTCGGTCAGCATGGTGCGTCAGGAGTGGGAGGACGACGTCTACGATCAGGCCGAGGACCACGTGGAGGAGCGGCTGCTGGATCTGTTGCTGCCGCCGCTGAAGGGGTCGGAGGGTGCCGCCGGAGGTGCCCGTGGCGCGCGCCGGCCGCGGCCGCAGCCCGACGGGGCGCCCAAGGCGCCGCCCACCGCAGAGCCCGGGGACGAGGCGCCAAAGGTTGCCGGGCCCGCCGCCCCGCCCATCCCGGAGTCCCAGGCGCAGCGGGAGCGGTCGCGGGAGAAGCTGCGCAAGCTGCTGGTCGACGGAAAGCTGGAGGAGCGCAAGGTCGAGATCGAGGTGACGTCGACCCGCATGCCGTTCATCGAGGTGCTCTCGCCGATGGGGCTGGAAGAGATGGACGTGAACGTCTCGGAGATGATCGAGGAGATGATGCCGAAGCGGAAGAAGCGGCGGCAGGTCTCGATCGCCGAGGCGCGCCGCATTCTGCTCCAGGAGGAGCTCAACAAGCTGGTCGACATGGACGAGGTCGTGAACGAGGCCGTCTACCGGACCGAGAACTCGGGCATCGTGTTCCTCGATGAGATCGACAAGATCGCGGGCGAGAAGTCGACCGGCGGTCCGGACGTCTCCCGCGAGGGGGTGCAGCGCGACCTGCTGCCGATCGTCGAGGGGTCGAACGTGCCCACCAAGTACGGCCTGATCCGGACCGATCACGTGCTGTTCATCGCCGCCGGCGCCTTTCACGTCTCCAAGCCGAGCGACATGATTCCCGAGCTCCAGGGGCGGTTTCCCATCCGGGTGGAGCTGCGCAGCCTCACGGCCGCGGACTTCGAGCGGATCCTCACCGAGCCGCGAAACGCCCTGACGCTGCAGTACCAGGCGATGCTCGAAACCGAGGGCGTGGCGCTCACGTTTGCGCCGGAGGCGATCCGGGAGATCGCGCGGATCGCCGCCGAGGTCAACGATCAGATGGAGAACATCGGCGCCCGCCGGCTCCATACGGTGATGACGAAGCTGCTCGACGACCTGCTGTTCGACGTGCCGGAGCAGGGGACCGGGGCGGTCGCCATCGGCGCGGAGAACGTCATCGAGCGCCTCAAGGACATCGCCGAAAATCAGGATCTGCGGAAGTACATCCTGTGACCGACGCGATGCAGCGGACCGGATTCCATGCGATCCACCGGCGGCTGGGGGCGAAGCTCGTCCCCTTCGCCGGCTTCGAGATGCCGATCCAGTACGCCTCCATCACCCGGGAGCACCACGCGGTCCGGCGGGCCGCCGGCGTGTTCGATATCAGCCACATGGGAGAGTTCACCCTCGACGGGCCGCGCGCCCTCGAGGCGATTCAGGCGGTGACCGTCAACGACGCCGCGGCGCTGGCGGTGGACCAGGCCCAGTACTCGGCCCTGCTGACGGAAGCCGGCGGCATCGTGGACGACTGCGTCGTGTATCGGCTTGCCCGGCACCGCTACCTGGTCGTCGTCAACGCCTCCAACATCGCAAAGGATTGGGCCCACATCACAGCCCACCTGCCGGCCGATGGCGTTACGCTGACCGACGTGTCGGCGGCGACGTCTCTGCTCGCGGTTCAGGGGCCGCACGCCGCGCGGATCCTGGCCCGGGTCGCCAGCGTGCCGCTGGACGACCTGGCGTTCTACTGGAAGCGGGACGGAGCGATCGATGGCATCGAGACGATCATCAGCCGCACCGGCTATACCGGCGAAGACGGCTTCGAGCTCTACTTCGGGCGCGAGCACTCGGAGACGGTCTGGGCGGCGCTGGCCGAGGCGGGAGCGGATCTGGGACTCGAGCCGTGCGGTCTCGGGGCCCGTGACACCCTCCGGCTGGAGATGAAATACGCGCTCTACGGCAACGACATCGACGAGACCACCAACCCCTATGAGGCGGGGCTGGGGTGGATCGTCAAGCTCGACAAGGGGCCGTTCGTGGGCCGGGACGCGCTGGTCCAGATCCAGGCGGTTGGGCCGGCGCGGCGGCTGGTGGGCTTTACCCTGGCGGAGCGGGGCATTCCGCGGCCGCACTACGACGTGCGGCTGGACGGCGAGCGGGTTGGCGAGGTGCAGAGCGGCACCATGAGCCCGTCCCTCGGCATCGGGATCGGGACGTGCTATCTGCCGCCGGGAAGGACCAGGCCCGGCACGCCGCTCACCGTCCGCATCCGCGGCGCCGAGATGCGCGCCCAGGTCGTCAAGACGCCGTTCTATACCGAGGGATCGCTGAAGCGGTAGTGACGGCGACGGTCATCATCGGCGCGGGGCCGGCCGGCCTGACCGCCGCGCACGAGCTGACCACGCTCGGCCAGCACCCGGTGATCTATGAGCTGGATGCGCTGGTCGGCGGCCTGGCCCGCACGGTCGCCTACAAGGG
>JBHENR010000174.1:0-7773 GCA_046262555.1 Gemmatimonadota bacterium
CAGCGCCCGCAGCGCCCCGCCGTCGACCGGGACCATGGCGCCGCTGACGTAGGAGGCGGCCGGGCTCAGCAGGAACGCCGCGACCCGGCCGAACTCGGCCGGTTCGCCGTAGCGGCGCAGCGGGATGCCGGCCGCCCGGCGCGCGCGAGATCCGGGGCGGGCTGCGCCGGGCCAGGTCCGCGTGAGGGCGGCGAACGTCCGAGGGGTGCTCGCCACGGTGCTGGCGCTGGTGGGGCTCGGAACCGCCTGCGGCTGGGAGGACACCGTCGTCGTCGGCTCCAAGGATTTCGTCGAGCAGGACATCCTCGGCGAACTGATCGCCCAGGAGCTCGAGGCGGTGGGCGTCCCGGTGGACCGGCGGTTTCATCTCGGCGGCACCAACGTCGCCCACCAGGCCCTGACGAGCGGGGCGATCGACCTCTACGTGGAATACTCCGGCACCGCGTTGACCGCGGTGCTGGGACGGGACCCCATCCACGACGCCGACTCGGTCTACACCGTGGTCGAGGCGGAGTACCTGGCGCGGTGGGGAGTGGTGGCGGGGCCGCCGCTGGGTTTCGAGAACACCTTTGCCCTGATCGTCCGGCGGGCGGACGCCGACTCGCTCGGGCTGACGACGATCGGGGATCTGGCGGCCTACGCGGCAAGCTGGCGGGCGGGGTTCGGCCCCGAGTTCATGGCCCGGCCCGATGGCTATGACGGGCTCAAGGCCGCCTACCAGCTGGAATTCGGCGAGGTGCGCCAGATGGACCTGGGGTTGTTGTACCGGGCGCTGGCGGAGAACGAAATCGACCTGGCGGTGGGGAACTCGACCGACGGCCAGATCAGCGCGCTCGACCTGACCACGCTCAGTGACAACCGGCGCTATTTCCCGCCGTATCAGGCGGTGCCGTTCGTGCGGCGGGAGACGCTGGAGCGTCAGCCGGTCGTCTGGGGCGTGCTGCAGGGCTTGAGCGGTACGCTGACCGCGGACGAGATGCGGGCGCTGAATCGGCTCGTCGTCGCCGACGGCATGGACATCCCGGCCGCCGTCCGACGCTGGCGCTCGACCCACACCCCGCGACCGCCGGTCGTGGGGGAATAAGGAGGCACGGTGCGCGCCGAGCTGCTCCACACCATGATCCGAGTGACCGATCTCGAACGGTCGGTGCGGTTCTACACCGAGGTCCTGGGGTTGCGCGAGCAGCGCCGCAAGGTGCTGGAGAAGGCGGCTGCCACGCTCGTCTTCCTCACGGATGAGACGGGCGCGCACGCCATCGAGCTGACGTACAACCACGACGGGCGCGGCTATGAACTGGGGACCCAGTTCGGTCACTTCGCCCTCCGCGTGCCGGACCTCGACGCCGCGCGGGCGGAGCTCTCGGGACATGGGGTGGAGTTCACGCGCGGCCCCTACACCGTCAGTGCCGGGGGGAACCGCCTCGCGTTCATCACCGACCCCGACGGGATCGAGCTGGAGCTGATCGAGCGGGCGCCCGTTGACGACCGGGGCCAGGAGGGTTAAACTGTTGTGCTGCTGCCGGCTGTGCCGGCGCAGTGACAGTTTAAGCAGAAGCCGCCGGCTTCTCGCCTGCCGGACGCCCGAGGGCAGTCCGCGGGTACGCGAATCATGCTTCCGACGCTCGGTTTCGAGCGCCGGCCGCGTGTGTTCCTGCAGGCGGGCTCCTGGACTCATCAACGGGCAGTCCGCCTTTTTGCATCTATCGGACCGCGCGCTTCCGGGTGCGCCGCCCAACCTGACACCAAGGAGGTCGTCACATCGCCAGCACCGAGCCGCGGATTAATCAGCAGATCCGCATTTCACCCGTTCGCCTGATCGATACCGCGGGCGAGCAGCTCGGCGTCGTTCCGATCGAAGAAGCCCTGGCCGCCGCGCAGACGAGAGATCTCGACCTCGTCGAAGTGGCGCCGGGCGCCCGGCCGCCCGTCTGCCGGATCATGGACTACGGCCGCTACAAGTACGAGCAGGCCAAGGCCGACCGGGAAGCGCGCAAGAAACAGCACGTGCAGCAGATGAAGGAAATCAAGATGCGGCCGAACATCGAAGAGCACGACTTCGACTTCAAGACGCGCCACATCCGCCGGTTTCTCGAGGAACGGAACAAGGTGAAGGTGACGATCATGTTCCGCGGCCGCGAGATGGCGCATACCGACAGCGGACGCGAAGTGCTGGATGACGTGATCGAGGAAATCGGCGAGCTGGCCGTGGTCGAGCAGACGGCGCGGCTCGAAGGGCGCAACATGTTTCTGATCCTGGCGCCGAACGCGGCGACGATTCAGCGGCGCGCGGGAGCGAACGCTGAGCCGAATGTGAACGCTGAACCGGGGAGTTAGTCATGCCGAAGATGAAATCGAATCGCTCGGCCGCGAAGCGGTTCCGCAAGACGGCGAACGGAAAGATCAAGCGGAAGCGCAACTTTCTGCGCCACATCCTGACCAAGAAGAGCACCAAGCGGAAGCGGCAGCTCCGACAGGGTGCCTACGTCCATCCCTCGGACGAGGGGCGCGTCAAGCGGCTCCTCGCCACCTAGGAGGATCCCATGCCGCGCGCATCCAATAACGTTCAGCGCACCCGTCGCCGGAAGAAGCTCCTCAAGCAGGCCCGCGGCTACCGCGGCGGGCGGAGCCGGCTGTACGTCCCGGCCCAGGAGACGGTCGACCGGGCGCTCATGTACGCCTACCGCGACCGCCGCACCAAGAAGCGCCAGTTCCGGAAGCTGTGGATCGCGCGCATCAACGCCGCGGCCCGCATCAACGGCCTGTCGTACTCGGTCTTCATGCACGGTCTCAAGGCCGCCGGCGTGACGATCGATCGCAAGTCGCTCGCCGAGCTCGCCGTGAACGACGCCGCCGGATTCGCCCAGCTCGCGGCCACCGCCAAGGGCCAGCTCGCGGCCTGAGCCGTGAACGCGCTCCGCGAGCGGCTGGAGGCCCTCCGCCGCGAGGTGGAGCGGGATCTCGAGGCGGCGGCCACCCCCGCCGACGTCGAGGCGCTCCGCGTCGCCATCTTCGGGAAGCGCGGCCGGCTGACGACGGAAGCCAAGGCGGTCGGCGCGTTGCCGGCCCAGGCGCGACCGGCCGCCGGTGAGCTCGTCAACGCCGTCAAGCGCCAGCTCGAGGCGGCGCTCGCCGCGCGCGAGGCGGCGCTCGCCGCGCGCGCCCTTACCCTGCGGCTCGCCGACGAAGCCCTCGATGTTACCCTGCCGGGACGCCGGCGGGGTCAGGGCACCCGCCACCCGCTCACCATCGTCACCGACGAGCTGCTCGACATCTTCCAGCGGATGGGCTTCGCCGTCGTTACCGGCCCCGAGGTCGAGGACCCGTTTCACAACTTCGAGGCGCTGAACATTCCGCCCGACCACCCGGCGCGGGATGGCATGGACACGCTGTACCTCGCTGGAGCCGGCGTGGGTGACCGGTGGCTGCTTCGCACCCACACGTCGCCCGCCCAGATCCGGGCGATGGAGTCGCAGGCCCCGCCGGTGCGCATCGTCTGCCCGGGGCGCGTCTTCCGGAGCGACGCGCCGGACGCGTCGCACTCGCCCTACTTCCACCAGATCGAGGGGCTGTGGGTGGATGAGGGGGTCGCCATGAGTCATCTGAAATGGGCGCTGACGGAGTTCGTCCACCAGTTCTACGGACCCGACATGACGGTCCGCTTCCGCGCCTCCTACTTCCCGTTCACAGAACCGTCGGCCGAACTCGATCTGGCGTGCCTGTTCTGCGCCGGCACGGGCTGCCGCGTCTGCAAGCAGAGCGGCTGGCTGGAGCTGCTCGGCTGCGGAATGGTCCATCCGTCGGTGCTGGAGGCCGTCGGCTACGACAGCGAGCGGTACACCGGCTTCGCCTGGGGGATGGGGGTCGAGCGGATCGCGGTGCTGAAATTCGGCGTGCCCGACATCCGCCTGTTCTTCGAGAACGATGTCCGGTACCTGCATCAGTTCGCCGGCCGATGAACGTCTCATATCGCTGGCTGGAGTCGCTGTTCCCCGCCGGCGCGTTGCGCGCGCTCGAGCCGGCTGAGCTCGCCCGCCGGCTAACGCTGCAGGGGCTTGCCGTCGATGAGGTGCGGCCGGCCCATGCGCCGTTCTCCGGCGTGGTCCTGGGCCAGGTGACGGCCGCGCGGCCGCATCCCGAGGCCGATCGGCTGACGCTCTGCACCGTCGTGGCGGGAGGTGACGAACGGGAAGTCGTCTGCGGCGCGCCCAACGTTCAGGTCGGCGCGCTCTACGGCTACGCGGCGGAAGGCGCGCGGCTGCCGGGAGACCGGAAGATCCGCCGCGCGAAGATTCGCGGGGTGGAGTCGCGTGGCATGCTCTGCTCGGCCCCGGAGCTGGGACTCGACGCCTTCGGCTCGGCGGAGGGGATCTGGCCGGTGCCCGGCGCGACGGCGGAGGAGCTGGGTCGCGACCTGCGCGAGCTGCTGGGGCTCGATGACGTCATTCTGGTGGTCGACGTGCCGTCGAACCGGGGGGACCTGCTCAGTCATCTGGGGGTGGCCCGCGAAGCGCAGTGGCTGGCCGGGGCGCGGTGCGAGTTGCCGACGGCCGCCCTGGCGGAACGCGGGATTCCGGCGGCCCAGCGGATCGAGATCGTCAGGGAGGATCCGGCTGGCTGTTCGCTCTATCTGGGGCGACTGATCGACGACGTCACGGTGGCGCCCAGCCCCGGCTGGCTGCAGGCGCGATTGCTGGCGGTGGGGCAGCGTCCGGTCAACAACGTGGTGGACGCGACCAACTTCGTCATGCTCGAATGCGGCCAGCCGCTCCACCCGTTCGATTTCGATCGACTGGCCGGCGGCCGGATCGTCGTCCGCCGCGCCGCCGCGGACGAAGCATTGACCACGCTCGACGGCCGCGCGCGCGCGCTGGACGCCGACATGACGCTCATCTGTGACGCCGAGCGTCCGGTGGCGATCGGAGGCGTCATGGGCGGCCTCGAGACCGAGGTCGAGCCGGTGACGCGAACCGTGTTCCTCGAGGCCGCCGTGTTCGACGCTGCGCGGATTGCGCGCGCGGTTCGCCGGCTCGGGCTGCCGAGCGAAGCGGCGCTGCGGTTCGCGCGCGG
Organism: Gemmatimonadota bacterium; assembly: GCA_046262555.1. Lineage (GTDB taxonomy): Bacteria > Gemmatimonadota > Gemmatimonadetes > JACCXV01 > JAHWKZ01 > JBHENR01. Next base: position 5,068 of record JBHENR010000174.1, read on the forward strand.
GGTGGACCCCGACCGCACCCAATGGGCCCTCGACCGGGCCGCTGGCCTGATCGCTCACCTCGCTGGCGGCACCGTTGCTCCCGGCCGGGTAGGTACCGGCTCGCCGGCCGGGTCGCCGGCGCGCCGGATCCCGCTCCGACCCGAGCGGGTGGCGGCGCTGGTGGGGCGCGACATCCCGCTCGAGGAAATCCGCGCGGCTCTCGGCACCCTCGGGTTTCCCCTCGACGCCGAAGCCTCAGCCGAGGGTCACGCGTTCGACGTCAGCGCCCCCAGCTGGCGCCGCGACGTCGAACGCGAGGCGGACCTGATCGAGGAGGTCGCGCGGCTCACCGGCTACGACGCGATCCCGCTGACGCCGCTCCCCGCGCCCCCGGTCATGCCTGGCCGCGCCGCGGCCGAGCGGGCGGTGGACCGGCTGGCGGCGGCTGCCCGCGGCGCCGGCTTTGATGAGGCCCGCACGCCGAGCTTCGTCGCCGGGGACGTTCTCGGACCCGACGCCGGACTTGACATTCTGGTTGAGATACGAAATCCTATCTCCAAGGCGGAGGGGTTCTTGCGACCCTACCTTTTCGTGGGGCTCGGGCGCGCGGTGGCGTTCAATCTCCGGCGCGGGTGGTCTCGCGCCAAGCTGTTCGAAATCGGCCAGGCGTTCGGTCCGCCGACCGATGCGGGCCGGATCACTGACGAGCGGCGCGCCTTTGCCTTCGCGGCGGCCGGCGCGCGCGCGCCGCTCGATTGGTCGGTGCCAGGATCGGCGGCCTACGATTTCTTCGATGCGCGGGGCGATCTGGAAGACATCGTGTCCGCTGCTACCGGATGGAATCCGGTATTCACGGCGGGGTCGAGGGAGTGGCTCCACCCGGGTCGACAGGCGGAGGTGAGCGTCCCTGATGGCGGTTCCCTCGGGTTCTGCGGGGAACTCCATCCGGCGATCGCGGAGCTCTGGGGTCTGACCGAACGACTTTACGTCGCCGAGATCGCTCTCGACGCGGTGGCCAGTGCCCTGCCTGGGCTCTCGGTTCGGCCGGTGTTGCGTGAGCCCATGGTCGAGCGGGACCTGGCGCTGGTGGTGCCGGCTGGAACGGGTGCGGATGAGGTCGTGTCCGTCGTACGGGCGGTCCAGGGCGTTGGGCTCGAGCACCTCGCCGGCGTCACCATTTTCGACCGCTACCGCGGACGTCAAGTGGAGGAAGGTCACGTCAGCCTCGGCGTGCGCCTCACGTTCCAGGCGGATCGCTCACTGACCGAGCAGGAAGTGGACGCTGGTATCGAACACCTGGTGACAGAGCTCGTTGGGCGCGGCTGGCGCCGGCGCTAGCCGAAAGGAGACGCAGGATGCGGATGCTTGAAGGAGGCCCGGATCTCGCCCCGGGCGCCGACGGCGCCCAGGCGGAATCCGCGCTGGCGGCACTGGAGGAAAGGATTATGTTGCTCATTGCCCGTCATCAGGGGGTCCAGGAGCGGCTGGCGACGAAAGAGGCCGCCGCCCGACGGATCGCCGATGGCGCGGACCCGCTCGCGCTCGAAGCGCGGGTGCGGGAGCTGGAGGGGGAAAACGACCGCCTGACGCGGCATGCCGAGTTCCTCGAGCGCCAGGTGCGTGGGTTGCGAGGGCGCGTGCGCTATGCCCTTGAAGGCTGACGGGGGGTCCTTGAAGGCTGACGGGGGGTCCAGGGTCCGCTCGGTGAAACCGAAGGCGGCGCCCTCGAAGCCGAGCGAGGACCGGCCGACGGATGGACCGGCGGCCCCGGCGGTGACGCGGGTGACGGTGCTCGACGAGCCGTTCGGCATTCAGTCGGCGGCGGAACCCGAGTACACCCGCCGGGTCGCATCCCATGTGGATGGCACGTTGCGCGCGTTGCGCCAGGCGGTTCCCACGATGGAGCCGTTTCCGACGGCCGTGCTGGGCGCGATGGAGATCACCGACGCGTTGTTCCGCGCTCGCGAGGCCGCGGGGCTCGCCACGGAGGATCTGGTGGCCCGCATCGAGCGCCTCACCCTGGCGGTCGACGCCGTGCTGTCCCCGGAGGGGGAAAAGGAGGACTGAAGGTCTGACGATTGTCGCACCGCGGCGGGTGAAAGACCCCGTCCGAGGCGCCGGAGAGACCAATTTTTTGAGCCAACGCGCTCTTTGAGGGATCTGCGCTTCGCCGGCCGATCACATGCCTCTTCGGAGGACGTGAGACGCTGGCGGGCCGGGTACCCACCGTTCCAGCGAGGGCGTCAAAAAATCCTTTCCGGTCAGCCACGGCGGGGTCTTTCGCCGTTCGCGGCACCTCGCGTTCACCCGCTGGCCGAGGATCCGGTACCCCATGAAAGACAACCGCCCGCTGATCGTCATCGCCGCCATCATCGCCGGCCTGCTGATCGTGGTCCTGTTCCTCATCCTCCGCAGCCGCCAGGCCGGCGGCCCGGAACGGGCGCTCCGGCTCAGCGCCGAAACGATCGATTTCGGCCCGCGTCCGCTGGACACGCCGAGCGCGGTGGAGACCGTCTGGATCGCCAACGACAGCGAGGCGTCGATCGCGCTCGGCGATCTCCTGCTGGCCGGCGACGGGGCGGGAGATTTCCTGATCGTGGAGGATGACTGTAGTGGCGTCGCCCTTCCCGCCGGCGGACGCTGCACGGTGGACGTCGTCTTCCACCCCCAGGCGCTGGAGGAGCGGCGGGCCGAGCTTCACGCCCCCGTGCTGGACGGCACCGCGC
>JBHENR010000175.1:0-7419 GCA_046262555.1 Gemmatimonadota bacterium
CCACTCCAGCTCGACCCGGCCGGCGCGTTCGCCGGCGTGCACGGCGGCATTGGGATCATCGCCCACCCGTCCTTCGGCGTCGATCTCCGTGTCGGCCGAGCTGGCGTGCAGTGAGCCGCGCACCGCGAGCCGCTCGCTGGCGCGCCAGGCGAGGCGGGCGGTGACCGCGGTGACGTCGTGCGCGTCGCGCTCCGGCGCGGCGGTCGCGACCGGTCCATCCGCCACCGAGATGCCGTCCGTCTGCCGCCGGCTCGCCGTCAGCGCGTACTGGAGCGCCCGTCCGCCCTCCTTCACCGCCGCGCTCCCCTGCGCGGTGGCGAAGGTCCCGCCCTCGAGCGTCAGACCCACCCGCGGCGGGCCCTCCCCCCCGGTGCGGGTGAGGATGTGAATCACCCCGCCCATGGCGTGCGCCCCATACAGCGCGCCCTGGGGCCCGCGCACGATCTCGATCCGCTCGACCGCATCGATGGGGAGCGTCCCCAGATCGTACGCCGCCACCGGCGCACTCGGATCGTTCAGCTGCACGCCGTCCAGGAGGACCAGCGTCTGGTCCCCCGCCGCGCCGCGCAGGAACACCCCGGTGGCGCCGCCCGGCCAGCCGGCCTGGGCGATCGCGACGCCGGGAACGGCCCGCAGCGCGTCGAGCACGGTGCGGTACTGGCGCCGCTCGATCTCGTCCCGGGTGATGACGGTCACCGCGCTGGCGACCGCCGCCGCCGCCGCCGGGCTCCGCGTGGCGGTCACGATGATGGCTGGCAGGTGGGCCTGCGGCAGCGAGTCGGGCGGGGGCGGGACGCTCTGCGCCCGCAGCGCGGCAGGCGCGCCGGCGAGCGTCACCAGCCACACGACCAACAAAGGAAGTTGTGACACCCGGCGGCTGGACCGCTCGATCGGTCGCATCAGCTGATCTCCTCGTCGAAGGGACGCATAGGGACGATCTGCGGGGCGCCGCGGTCGGGCCCGGGCCCCGCGTGCGGCGCGATCCGAACCGGCCAGCCGTAGGCGCGAAGCACGGACGTCTCGGTGAGCACGCTCGCCGGCGACCCCTGGGCGATGACGCGCCCCCCGGCCAGCAGCACGAGCCGGTCGGCATAGCGGGCCGCGAGATTGAGATTGTGGGTGGTGAGCAGCACGGCGGAGCCGCTCCGGGCCGCGCCCGCCAGCAGCTCCCAGATCTCCATCTCATGGGCCAGGTCGAGCGCGGCGGTCGGCTCGTCGAGCGCCAGCGCGTCGGGCTCCTGCGCCAGGGCGCGCGCCAGGCGCACCCGCTGGCGCTCGCCGCCGGAGAGCGTGGCGAACTCCCGCTCGAGACAGTCGATTACTCGACAGCGGGACGCCGCCGAGGCGATGGCGGCACGGTCGCGCGGGCCAAACGATCGCCAGGCGCCGAGGTGGGGATAGCGGCCCATCGCGATCAACTCCCCGGCCGTGGTGGGAAAAGCGGGCTCCTCGTGCTGGGCCAGGGCGCCGACCCGGCGGGCCAGCGCCGCCCCGCCCCACTCGGATACCGGCCGGCCCCCGTAGAGCGCCCGCCCCACCGACGGACGGAGGCCGCCCAGCAGCAGCCGCAGCAGCGTCGTCTTTCCCGACCCGTTGGGCCCCGCGATGGCGACCAGCTGCCCCGCCGGCGCGTCGAGACCGACGGCCGTCACCGCGGCGGCGGGCGCGCCGGCATACCGGAAGCCGAGCGACTCGGCGAGCCATCCCGCCGTCATGTCCGGCCCACCGCGGACGACCGCCGCGACTGGCGGCGCAGCAGCGCCAGGAAGAACGGCACGCCGGCGAAAGCGGTGACCACCCCGAGCGGCAGCTCGGCCGGCGCCGCCACCAGCCGCGCGACGAGATCGGCGAGCGGCAGCAGCGCCGCCCCGGCCAGCAGCGACGCCGGCAACAGGAAGCGGTGGTCTCCGCCCCACACCAGGCGGACCGCATGCGGCACGACCAACCCCACGAAACCGATCCCGCCCGCCGCCACCACCGAGGCCGCCGTCAGCAGGCTGGCCGCCACATAGGCCGTCCGGTGCACCCGCGCGACGGGGATGCCGAGCGACGCGGCCGTCTCCTCCCCCACCGCCAGCAGATTGAAGGCGCGCGCCAGATGGAACAGGATGAGAAACGCGGCGGCCAGGCAACCGGCGAGCCAGCCGACTGCCGTCCAGGAGGCGCCCGCTACGCTTCCCATCATCCAGAACAGCGCGCTGCGGAAGGCCTCGGGATCGGCTACGCTGAGGAGCAGCAGGATGCCGGCGTTGAAGAACGTCCCCGCCACGACGCCGGCGAGGAGCAGCACCCGGAGGTCCAGCCCCCCGCCCGGGCGGCTCCCGAGCGCGAGCACCAGCGCGATCGCCGCCAGAGCGCCGGCGAGAGCACCCGCCGGCAGCGTCCAGGCCACCCGCGCCGCCGCGCCGAGCGCGATCGCTGCCACCGCGCCGACCGCCGCGCCGCTCGAGACGCCCAGCAGGTACGGCTCGGCCAGCGGATTCCTGAGCAGGGCTTGGAACGCCGCGCCCGCCAGCCCCAGCGAGCCCCCGACGAGCGCCGCCAGCGCCGCCCGCGGCAGCCGCAGCTCGCGGACGATGGTGACCGCCGCCGGGTCCCCCCGCCCGCGGACCGCGTCGACGATGGCCGGCAGGTCGAGCCCGACGGCGCCGAAGCGCAGGCTGAGCGCCAGCGCGGCGAGCACGCCCAGTGCCAGCACCGCCAGCGCCGCGGGGCGGCTCATGGACGCGCCGGCAGGGTTCGCAGCGCTTCGCGCAGGGTCCGCGCCGCATCCGCGATGCCGGGCCCCGGACGGCTGAAGAGATCACCTGGGACCTCGATCACGCGTCCCTCCCGGACCGCCGGCATGTCGCGCCAGCCCCGGGCCCGCGCCAGCCGCGCGGCCTCTTCGCCGCCACCAGGCACCAGGATGACGTCGGGGTTGCGCGCCACGACCGCCTCGAGCGCCACCGCGGGCCAGAGCTGTTCCAGCTCGGGGAAGGCGGGCCGTCCGCCGGCCACCTCGATCAACTCGCCGATGAAGGTCCGCGTCCCCGCCGTCCGCGGTGGCCGCCCGGCAAGCAGATAGAACACGCTCGGGCGGGGCATCCCGACCGACTCCGCCGCAATCGCGGTCAGCGAGTCGCGCAGGCCCCGGGTGGCATCCGCCGCCGGACCTGGCAGACCCAGCAGTTCGCCCAGCCGGTCCAGCGTCCGGAACACCGCCGCCGTGTCCTCGATCGCGGCGCGGTAGAGGGGGATGCCGCTGGCGGCGAGCCGCGCCCCCAGTGTCGCCGCCGGCGCCCCGTCCCAGGCGATCACGAGGTCGGGGTCGAGCGCGACGAGCGCCTCGAGACTGGGGTCGAGGCCGCCTCCGACGCTCGGCAGCCCGGCGACCTCGGGGGCGGTGTCGTACCGGGTGCGGGCGACCAGCCGGCCGGCGGCGCCGAGGGCGATGACGCTCTCGGTCACGCTGGGGACGAGCGAGATCATGCGCTCCGCGGGCGCGCCGAGGCGCACCGTCTGCCCGGCGTCGTCCACCACGGTGACGGCATGCGGGCCGGCGGAACCGCGCGGAGCGTCCTCTCCGCAGGCCAGCAGGGCCACGCCGAGCGCCAGCACGACGAGCCGCGCCATCCAGCTGGATCCCAGAAACACGACGCCCGCCTCTCTCCAGATGCGGGGAGGGCGGGCGGCAGCCTTGAGGAGCGGGCCGGGTCGCCGGACCCCTCCCGCGAAGGGTCGCGTGCAACGAGCCGCGAGGCAGGTCTCCTGGCTTGGGGCGCTCGAGATCGCGCCCGTCACAGTGGCGGGGCCGCTGCGGAATCACACCGCATTCCCTATTCTCCCGCCCCGTTCCCGCGAGCGGGCACCTCACGACGATCTTCGCGTGCTAGGTCATGCGCCTCCCGTCAGAGCGAGAACCGGCCAAAATCCTCCGGGTTCATCTTGCGGAGATAATCCTTCAGCTCCTCGGGGTCGTACGTCTCTTCCTCAACCTCGCCCGCCTCGCCCACGCTGTGGTCGAGCAGGCTCTCCGACGCGAAGATCGGAGCGTCGAGCCGGAGCGCCAACGCGATCGAGTCGCTGGGGCGGGCGTCGATCGACACCACGTCCTCGCCGTCCCGCACGAACACCTGCGCGTAGTAGGTATTGCTCTTGAGCGCCCCGATGACGACCTGGGACAGCTCGCCGTGGAGCGCCCGCACCAGATTCTTCATCAGATCATGCGTCAGCGGACGCGAGAACTTCACCCCCGCCAGCTCGGTGGCGATGGCGCTCGCCTCGCTCGGTCCGATCCAGATCGGCAGGTACCGCTCGCCGTCCTTTTCCTTCAGGATGACGATCGGCGACTGGGTCGACGAGTCGATGCCCAGGCTGGCGACCTTCACCTCGACGAGATCCGGCTCCACGCTGTGCCTCCCCAAAGCGAGTGAACGGCCAACCTACCGGCCCCCTCCACCGCCGACCACCGACGCGGCGAGCCGCGGAGCATGCGGGCGATGGGGTCCCCTTGCATCATCCGATTCCTCTTACGTGCCAAGCTCCCAGGAGGCCAGATACGTTTCCTGCTCCGGCGTCAGCACGTCGATGACCGTGCCCATCGCCACCAGCTTCAGCCGCGCGATCTCCTTGTCGATGGCCGGCGGCACCGGCTGGACGCGCCGCTCGAGCCGCTCCGGATGGCGGACGATGTGTTCGGCGCCGAGCGCCTGGTTGGCGAACGACATGTCCATGACGCTGGCTGGATGGCCCTCGGCGGCGGCGAGGTTGATGAGCCGCCCCTCGCCCAGCACGAAGAGCTTCTTGTCCCCGAGGGTGAACTCCTCGACGAAGTCGCGCACGTCGCGTCGCGCGTCGGCCATCCCGGCCAGGGCGTCCAGGTCGATCTCGACATTGAAATGGCCGCTGTTAGCGATGATCGCGCCGTCGTGCATGGCCGCGAAATGTTCGCCGCGGATGACACGCGTGTTGCCCGTCACGGTGAGGAAGACGTCGCCCAGTGGTGCGGCGTCGGTCATCGGCAGCACGCTGAAGCCGTCCATCACCGCCTCGAGCGCGCGCAGGGGATCGACTTCGGTCACGATGACCCGCGCGCCGGCGCCCTGCGCCCGACGCGCAATCCCCTTGCCGCACCAGCCGTAGCCGGCCACCACCACCGTCGCTCCGGCCAGCAGCACGTTGGTGGCCCGCAGCACGCCATCGAGCGTCGACTGGCCGGTGCCGTACCGATTGTCGAACAGGTGCTTCGTGTTCGAGTCATTGACCGCAACGACCGGGAACAGCAGCACGTCGGCGGCCTCCATCGCCTTGAGACGGATGACGCCGGTGGTCGTCTCTTCGGTCGAGGCCTTCACGCCCGCCACGATCGCCGCCCGCTCCGCCGCGTCCAGGCCGGTCGCCCAGTCGCGCAGCACGGGATGGAGATCGTCGTACCGCTCGAGGCCGATGAAATGGATCGCGCTCACCAGGTCGGCCCCGTCATCCATCGTCAGCTGCGGACGGAACTCCAGCGCGGAGCGGATGTGTCGATAATACGTCTCGGCGTCCTCCCCCTTGATGGCGTGGACCTGAATGCCGTGGTCGGCCACCAGATGGGCCGCCACGTCGTCCTGGGTGGAGAGCGGGTTGGATGCGCAGAGGCAGATCTCGGCGCCGCCCCGCTTCAGCGCGATCATCAGGTTCGCCGTCTCGGTCGTCACATGGAGACAGGCCGAGATCCGGACGCCCGCCAGCGGACGCTCGCTCGCGAACCGCTCGCCGATCAGGCGCAGCACCGGCATTTGGCGCTCGGCCCATTCGGTGCGCAGGGCACCCTTCGGGGCGAGGCCCAGATCGCGGACGTCCGCTTCAACAGTGTGCGTGTGCGCCATATCCGTCACTCTCCTGAACGCCAAGGGTTACAAGAATTGGGTCAGGACGCCTTCGCGAGCAGCGCGTCCACCGCGTCGAGCCGTTCCCAGGTGAAGCCGCCGTGCTCGGGCGTGCGCCCAAAGTGGCCATACGCCGCCGTCGCCTGATAGATCGGCCGTCGCAGGTCGAGCGCGCGGATGATGCCCTGGGGCGTCAGGTCCCACACCTGCCGCACCCGCTCCGCCAGCTCGGCGTCCGACTGCTGTCCGGTGCCGAACGTCTCGACCCGGATGCTGACCGGCTCGGCGATCCCGATGGCGTAGGCGAGCTGGACCTCGCACCGCCGGGCGAGTCCGGCGGCGATCAGATTCTTGGCGATCCAGCGCGCGGCATAGGCGCCCGAGCGGTCGACCTTGGTCGGGTCCTTGCCGCTGAACGCGCCGCCGCCGTGACGCCCCACGCCGCCATAGGTGTCGACGATGATCTTGCGCCCTGTCAGGCCGGCGTCGCCCTGCGGACCGCCGACGACGAAGCGGCCGGTCGGATTGATGTAGATGCGGAGCGCGCGCTCGTCGTAGAGGTCGCGCGGCAGCACCGGCCAGATCACGTGCTCGCGAATCGCCGCGCCGATCTCGTCGTTGTCGACCGTGTCCCCATGCTGGGTGGAGATGACCACGGTGGAGATCTCCCGCGGCCCGCCGCCATCGTACTCGACCGTGACCTGGGTCTTGCCGTCCGGCCGCACCCACGGCAGCGTGCCGTCCTTCCGCACCGCCGCCAGCCGGCGGGCCAGGGCGTGCGCCAGCGCGATCGGCAGCGGCATGAACTCGGGCGTCTCGTCGGTGGCGTAGCCGAACATCATCCCCTGATCCCCGGCACCGTCCCGGTCGACGCCCTGCTTGATGTCCGGCGACTGCCGGTCGAGCGACACCAGCACGCCACAGGTCTCGGCGTCGAACCCCATCCGCGCGTCGGTGTAGCCGATCTTCCGGATCGTCTCGCGGACCACGTCGCCGATCGGAATGTAGGTCGCGGTAGTGATCTCGCCGGCCACCACCACCAGGCCGGTCGTCACCAGCGTCTCGCAGGCCACCCGGCTCATCGGGTCGCCGGTGAGGGCGGCATCGAGCACGCCATCGGAAATCTGGTCGGCCACCTTGTCCGGATGGCCTTCGGTCACGGACTCCGAGGTGAACAGCGAGCGATCGGTTCTCACGTCGAGCCGTCTCCTGCTGCGGGAAGGAAAAGCGCGCGGGCCATCAACAGGTCAGATCCGAGCCATCGCCGACGTTGAGCGCCTGGGGACGGCCGCGGACGCTGGCGTCAGGCCCGATGATGGACCGCTCGAGGACGAGCCCCTCCACTGACGCCCGTTCCCCGACGATCGAATCGCGGATCACGGCATCGCGGACGGACGCGCCGCGCGACAGCGATACATAGGGGCCGATGACCGCGTTCTCGAGCACGCAGTCGGGGCCGATCAGGACGGGCTGAATGATCGTCACGTGGCGGTCCGGGCGGCCGTTCGCCCCACCCCCCCGCTCCCCCGCCGCCAGCCGGTCGAGCAACGCCCGATTGGTGTCGAGC
>JBHENR010000176.1:0-5805 GCA_046262555.1 Gemmatimonadota bacterium
CAGCCGTACGCGACACCCCCCGTCGTCGAAGTACTCCCACGGGCGGATTGCGCCGCCGCGCGACCGGAGGGCCGCGACCAGCTGCCGGGGGTGAAGCAGCGTCCGCAGATTCCACTGGTTGTCCACCGACAGCGCGACCCGGGCGCTGGCGCGGACGACCCGGGCCAGCTCACCCAGTGCGGCGCCGGGGTCGGCCATGTGCGAGAGGGGTTCGCCATACGACGCCGCGCCGTCGAAGGCCCGCCCCCGGAACGGCAGCGCCGTCGCGTCCGCCACGATCACCAGCGCGTTGGCCGCGTGGAGCAGATCCTCGCGGAAGGTGGCGTACTGCACGGCATAGAACGGCTGGTCGTCGATGGCGTCGTACGTCTCGGCCATCGCGTCGTAGGCCGACGCGACGTCACGGCCGGATGACACTCCCGACGGGTCGGGCACAGCGCGGCGGGAGCGGCGCCCGGAGTCGGGCTAAAAGAGGTAGTGCAGGGAAATCTGCGGCAGCGGCAACAGGTCGCCGGTATCGGCCCAGTAGGTGAACACGCCCTCGAGCGAGAGCCCCGCGCGCGCGCCGAGCGGAAGCTCCACGCCGGCGCCCAGCCCCGCCGCCCACGAATCGTCCACGTCCTGGAACGTGCGCGTGCCGGTCAAGGTGCCCTCCTCGTCAAACTCGTCTTCGGTTTTTTCGTCCTCCCGCCGCCAGTAGGACGTGCTCGCCACCAGGTACAGCCGGCGGCGACCGTCGTCGCTGAGGATCCGCAGCCCCGACGCGCCCACGTCCACGAAGGAGAAGTCGCCATACTTCCAGAGCGCCAGCACCCCCCGAAAGCCATACGCCGACGGCAGGATCTCGGTGTAGCTGAGCCCGCTGCCGGACGCGGCGCCGAGCGTCACGCCGATCCCCTGATTGCGATTGGTGTCGAACGGGACCTGGGCGGCCGCGGGAACGGCGCCGAGCCCGGCACCGAGCGCCAAAACGCCGAGGAGGACGGGGTACCGCATCGCGGGCGCAAGCATACCGGCCCGCGCCGCGCGTCACAAGGCCGAGCCCCCACGGGGATCCCCAACGCACGAGAGCCCGGCCGAAGCCAGGCTCTCGTGTCTACCTGAAGTGAAGCCGAAGTGCCCTAGTCGTCGTCCTCGTCATCGTCCACGCCATCGCCGTCATCGTCGTCGTCGCAGGCGTCGCCGTCGTGGTCGCCGTCCTCGTCGCCCTGCTCGTCGCCGTTGGGCGTCGTGACGCAGTCGTCGAAGCCATCCGGCACGCCGTCGTCGTCCTGGTCGGCATCGTCGTCGGCGTCGTCGCAGGCATCGCCGAGGCCGTCGTCGTCGGCGTCCGCCTGGCTCGGATTGGGCGTCGCGACACAGTCGTCGAAGCCGTCGAGCGCGTTATCGTCGTCGTCGTCCTTGTCACCGTCGTCATCGTCGCACGGATTCCCGAGGCCGTCATGGTCGGAATCCGCCTGGCGGACATTGGTGGTCTCCACGCAGTTGTCGTCGCCGTCCTCGGTGCCGTCGTCATCCTGGTCATCGTCCAGGTCGGCGTCGTCGCAGGCATTGCCGAGGTCGTCGCCGTCGCTGTCCGTCTGGGTCGGGTTGGCGACCGTCAGGCAGTTGTCGTCACCGTCAACGTCCCCATCGTCGTCCACGTCCGTGTCCGTGTCGACGGGGTCGCATTTGTTGCCCATGTGGTCATGGTCGCGGTCCGCCTGGGTGGCGTTCCGGACCGACTCGCAGTTGTCGCGCAGATCGGGGACACCATCGCCGTCCTCGTCACCGGCGCCGGCGGCCGCCAGCGCGCTGGACGAGGCGTCGGGCGCCGTCAGCGCGTCGCTGTCCTCGCAGGCGGCAACCGCACCGAGCAGCAGGGTCACCAGGAACGCATTGAGCGCCCAGGGCATCAGTCGTCGAAAGATCATTGGGGCAGGTCCTCTCCTTCAGGTGAGCGCAACGCGAGTCGCGCGGGATTCGTGTCCTGGCCATCAGGGCCATGCAAGGGAGAGTCCCGCTCACCCCGGCAAATACCTCTGGCGCGGGGCGCAGCATATTCTTCACATTGCGCTGCCATTCTGGGGAAAGCCCTTCTGTTAAAATGGAAGCGCGTTGCCACCCTCAGGTTCATGAGAGGGCTTGGCAGGGAGGTGGTGCCGCCGGGACCGCGGACCGCGATCCCGTCGCACCGGGCATTATGAGAGGGAATTGGTAGAGTGGGCCCGGTGGGATTCGAACCCACAACTCTCGGCTTAAAAGGCCGATACTCTACCGTTGAGTTACAGGCCCGGGGCGAAGGTAGGAACGCCCCGAAGACGGGGCAATGCGGCCCGCCCGCTGGTGGCCGGTGCCCGCCCCCCGCCGTAACGTGGGCGACCCTACGCGCGGGCGCGTCCGCGGGGGGACCTTTTCAGCAGGAGGTCGGCGTGGCGACACGGACGGCGGTGAATCTCGGCGCGGCGGGCCTTCGGCCGACCGGCGAGGTCTTCTCCAACCTCTCCGCCCCGCAGCTCGTGGAGCACAGCGTGCGCCGCGGCGAGGGGATGCTGGTCCGCTCGGGCGCCTTGCGCGCGACGACCGGTGACCGCACCGGCCGCTCGCCCGACGCCAAGCGCGTCGCCGAGGACCCGGACGTGGCCGGCGAGATCTGGTGGGGCGCGGTCAACACGCCGGTCGCCCCCGCCGCCTTCGATGCGCTCCACCGGGAGGTCGCGGCCTACCTGGAGAGGCGTCCCCTCTACGTCTTCGACGGCTTCGCCGGCGCCGACCCCGAGCATCGGCTGAACGTCCGCGTCATCAACGCGTTCGCCTGGCATAATCTTTTCGCCCGCCAGCTCTTTCTGCGGCCCACCGAGGACGAGCTCGCCGGCCACGAGCCGGGCTTCACGATTCTGTCGGCGCCGCTGATGAACGGACCCGATGGCGGCCCGTTCGTCTGGCTCTCGTTCGCCCGCCGGCTGGTGCTGATCGGCGGCACGCAGTACGCCGGCGAGATGAAGAAGTCGATCTTCACGGTGATGAATTATCTGATGCCGCAGCAGGGCGTCCTGCCGATGCACTGCTCGGCCAACATCGGCGCGGACGGCGACACGGCGCTCTTCTTCGGGCTCTCCGGCACCGGCAAGACGACGCTGTCGGCCGATCCGGAGCGGCGCCTGATCGGCGACGACGAGCACGGCTGGTCGAAGACCGGCGTGTTCAATTTCGAGGGCGGCTGCTACGCCAAGTGCATCAAGCTGTCGCACAAGAACGAGCCCCAGATCTGGGACGCGATCCGGTTCGGCTCGGTGCTCGAGAACGTGGCCGTGGACGAGGCGACGCGGGCGGTCGATTACGACAGTGACGCGCTCACCGAGAACACCCGCGCGGCGTACCCGGTGGACTACATCGAGAACGCCGTCATCCCCGGCGTGGGGGGCCATCCGCGGACGATCATCTTCCTCACCGCCGACGCGTTCGGCGTGCTGCCGCCCATCGCCCGCCTCGACGAAGCCCAGGCGATGTACCACTTCCTCTCGGGCTACACCTCGAAGCTGGCCGGCACCGAGGCGGGCATCACCGAGCCGAAGACGGCCTTCTCGGCCTGCTTCGGCGCGCCGTTCCTGCCGCTGCCGCCCACCCGCTACGCCGAGATGCTGGGCGAGCGGATCGCCCGCCACGAGGCGTCGGTCTACCTCGTCAACACCGGCTGGACGGGGGGGCCCTACGGCGAGGGGCAGCGGATGGACCTCGCCCACACACGGGCGATGGTGCGGGCCGCGCTGACGGATGGTCTCGACGGCGCCGGGTTTCACCCGCACCCCGTCTTCGGCATCTCGGTGCCGGACGGCTGCCCCGGTGTTCCCGCCGACGTGCTCGACCCCCGCACCACTTGGAGCGATCCGGCCGCGTACGACGCCAAGGCGCACGAGCTCGCCGGCCGCTTCCGCGAAAACTTCGCCACGTTCGAAGGCGTCTCGAAGGAGATCGCCGCGGCGGGACCGACGGCTTAGGGTTCCTCGCCGCGCATCGCGGCCAGTGCCGGGTTCGCGGTCGCGAACAGGCCGTCCGGATTCTCGATCCAGACCCAGGCATGCAGCACCGCCACCCGCGGCCCATCCGGCGCGCGATGCGAGGCATCGTGCACCGGGGCAAGCTCGGCCTCGACCGTGCCGGAGTGGTCGTGCCACACGCCGGGCAATCCCGGGAAGTCCGGCGGCTTTTCTCCCGCGGCAAGTGGACGGGCATACGCGACGCCGGCGAGGACCGGCCTTCCCCGCACCGTGACGTAGGCCAGGATCGGCGGCCGCGCGGGTTCGAAGCGTCCGTCGAGCAACAGACCGGGTCGCACCCAGTGCTCCCCCATCGCCGGCGCGTCCGAACCGATCCGCCGGTAGCCGTCGCGAATCGCCCGGGCGCGATCGTGATAGCGGGCGGTTCCCGCGCGCGCCGCGGCGACAAAGTCCGCGTAGGCGGGAGACGAGACGGTCACGTCAGCGACGGGGGATCGCGCGGCCGGCGCCGGCGCCTGGGCCGCGAGGGGAGCGGCGGCGAGCAGGGCGGCCAGCAGGAGCGGCGCCCAGTGGCGCGGAGCGTCGGTCAGGGAGTCCAGGTCGTGAAGTCGGGCTGGTTCCGCGTGGCCAGGAGCGCGGCTTTAAGGTCGGGAGTCAGTCCCTGGGGAAACCGGCTCAGCAGGCGCAGTCGCTCGCGCTGTGCCGCCGTTGGGACGCTGCCGGTCAGCGTCAGATCCTCGAATTGCGCGAACCGGGCGCGCTGAATGACGCCGTAGGGGAACCGCATGAATTCCCAGTTGGGACGGACCAGCAGGAGTCCTCCGTCCCCGACCTCGAGCAGTTCGCCACTTGCGGTGCGACCTGCGCCGAGGTCCAGCTGCACGGTCACGCCCCCGGGCTGTTTGGCCTGACGGTATTCTCCCTCGCCGGTTCGACACGCCGCGAGGACGACCCCCAGCAGACCGAGGCACGCCGCGAATCGCACCGCCCGCCTCATCGCACCGGGATCCGCGAGGCATAGAACGCCGTTTCGAGTTCCTCCTGCTGTCCCCGCCAGCGGGCGATCGCCTCGCCGAGCGCCGCGTCGCCGGGGACGAACCCGTCCGCGCGTGGCGTGGTGCGGAGCCACGGCCCCCGCAGCCACTCGATGTAGTACCCTTGCGACGCCAGGAAATAGGTGCGGGCGCTGGCCTCCCGGTCGGCCCCGGCGAGCGGCTCCGGCCGGAACCGCAGCGTCATCCGTTGACCCGGTGACGTCTGCAGATACTCCTCATCGGCCGCCTGCAGGGTCGCCAGCGCGGCGGCGTCGGGTGCCCCATCCGCCCGCAGGACTTCACTGACGTCCAGCGCCCGCACCTCCGGCCGGTGGAACGAGGCGGCGACCGCGAGCTCGTCGATCCGCCACTGGTCGGCGATGA
Organism: Gemmatimonadota bacterium; assembly: GCA_046262555.1. Lineage (GTDB taxonomy): Bacteria > Gemmatimonadota > Gemmatimonadetes > JACCXV01 > JAHWKZ01 > JBHENR01. Next base: position 5,396 of record JBHENR010000176.1, read on the forward strand.
ACGACAGCCGCACGCGGAGTGGTGTTCCCCGCGCCGCAAGATCCTGAGGCACCGGAATGACGGCAGCCACGTCCTTCCAGGCGATCGGTCCGGAATCGCCCACCCGCCCGACCGGCAGCCAGGCGCCATCCTGCCAGACGGCGATCCGGAGACCCATCCGCGCGCGGTACCAGCTCCCCAGCTCGGCCGCCGGTCCGATGCGGGCGAGGTCACGCCCCACCCAGTCGAGCGCGCGGGCACCCTGGGCGCCCAGCATGACCTCGTAGAGGAGCACCGTGTTGAGCAGGCTGTTCCGCAGGCGAAAAACGAGCGCCACACTGTCCACGTCGGCAGGGACCGGCATCTCGAACTCGATCCAATCGTCGAGATCGTCGGTCGAGGCCGCCGCCAGCGTGGCGGCCTCCGTCTGG
>JBHENR010000177.1:0-3224 GCA_046262555.1 Gemmatimonadota bacterium
CCCTTACCATCCGATCCTCCTCGCGTACCACAATTCTACGCTCTCAAAGACCTATGTGCCGTAGGGGGTCTAACGGTGTTCTTTGCGATCCGCGCCATTACCAGCTTCCGTACGAGGGTAGCCGGTAGGGGACGGTCCGCATGAAAACGAGTGGTGCCCTTGCCGCTGGTGTCGTAATCCTTGAGTTCGTCCGTGTGGGCTTCCACCACGCCATAGATGGCGCAGTGATTCGCGGCTGCGCCAAACCACACAAAGCAATTCCCGTCGAGACGGAAGGCAGGGAGCCGCCGGATGGCCTGCGCTACCCCCGCGGCGTCGGGGCGCAGTACCGGACCTGAGCCCGCTGCTCCTCGGTGAGAACCGCGCAGACCGCTTCGCGGAGCGCCAGGCCGCGCTCGCGCACCTGGGCGCGGGCGTCCTCGGGTGTCACGGTGCCGTCCTGAACCTGCGCGCGGAGCGCCTGGAGGAAGTCGTGAAACGCCGAGCGCAGCGCATGGATCGCGGCGCGCTGCTCCTCGGTGAGATTGAGGTCGGGGTGCGGCGGCCCGCCGGGACCGCCCGGGCCCCCGGGCCCGCCGGGGCCGTGATGCCGTAGCCGGGCGAGCTGATCCGGCGTCAGCACCTCGGCCAGCGCCGTCAGGAGCGCGTCGTGGACCGCCCGCGCTTCCACGTGCGCGGCTTCGCGGGTGAGCTCGCCGGCGCGCACCCGCTCATGGATGGCGCGGAGCGCCTCGCGGGCCGCGGTCAGCGCCGCGCGAACCGCGGTCCGCTGCGCCTCGTCGAGGCCGTCGAGGTGGAGCCCGGCGGCCAGCTCGGCGTCGGTGATGCTCTCGCTGAACGTGTCGGGCGCGGCCGGGGAGCCGCCGTTGTCATCGCAGGCGAGCGGAAACGCCAGCGCGCAGAGGAGAAACAGAAGCGATCCCGCAGCTCTCATGGTCATATCCTCAGGATGAAGGTGCGCGGTGCGGCGGCGCCGGGGGTGTGCCGCTGTTGGGACGCTACGGGGGACCGGTATATTAAGCCGCCGTGCCGTCTCCCGTCCACTACGCCCGCGAGCGCGTCTATCCCCTGCCGGTGGCCGAGGCGTGGGGGATCCTGGCCGACACCGAGCATCTCAATCGAAACATCGGGCTGCCGGCGGTCGCGTACGGCGCGCCGGGGGCGGAGGCGCCGGGGTTCGTCCGCCGCGCCCGGGCCCGGATGCTGGGCCTGGTGCCGACCCGCTGGCGGGAGTACCCGTTCGACTGGGTGCGGGGGCGCCGCTACACGGTCCGGCGGGAATTCGAAACCGGGCCGGTCTCCCGGCTGATCGCCGGCCTCGAGATCGAACCCGCCGGCGCGCCGGAGGGTGGCGCGACCCTGGTGCGCGTTCTCGCCGAGCTGACGCCGCGCCATGGCGCCGCCCGGCCACTGCTGCCGCTGATCGGCTGGCGCGGGATCAACCGCACGCTCGCCTACTGCGACCGGTGCCTGGTGGAGCGGGGAGATCCCGCGGCGCCGCCGCGGCCGGTCCCGCGCGCGCCCCGCCGGATCGACCGTGCCGCGCTCGACCGCGCGCTGGCGACACTGGCCCGGGAGCGCGTCGCGGCCGACCTCGTGCCCCGGCTCCGCACGTTGCTGCTGCGCGGCTCCGACGATCAGGTCGTCCGGGTCCGGCCCTATGCGCTCGCCCGATCGTGGGACGCCGACCCGCGCGACGTGCTGCGGCTCTTCCTGCACGCCACCCGCGTCGGCCTCTTCGACCTGCGGTGGGAATTGATGTGCCCGTCCTGCCGCGTCCCCAAGGGAGAGGCCGAGTCGTTGCGCGCGCTCCCCGGCACCTTTCACTGCGAAACCTGCCAGATCGACTACGGGGTCGATTTCGAGCGCCGGGTCGAGCTGCGGTTCACGGTGGCGCCCGCGTTCCGGCTCGCCGCCGACGAGACGTTCTGTATCGGGAGCCCGTTGCGGAGCCCCCATATCCTCGCCCAGCAGTATCTGGGCCCGGGCGAGCAGCGGTCGGTGGCGGTGCCGTTCGACGAGCCGCTGGCGCTTCGCGCCGTGGGGACGCCGCACCGGCTGGAGCTGGGCGACGACGCCGGAGTCCGCGGGGCTCCACCCGGGCTCGCCGCGCGGTTCACCGAGGCCGGCTGGGAGCGGCGGGATGTCGCGCCGATCCCGACCGACGCGTCCGCCCCCGAGACCGCGCCCGCCCGTGGCGACCTGCAGATCGACCTGGAGAACGCCACCGCCGCGCCGCTTTTGGCCGTCGTCGAGGGCCGCGGCGACGACGCGCTCGCCGCGACCGCCGCCGAGGTCACCCTGCTGCAGGAGTTCCGCGACCTGTTCGGCGCTGAAGTCCTGGCGCCCGGACACGAGGTCGGCATCGAGACGATCGCGCTCCTCTTCACCGACCTGGAGGGCTCGACCGCGTTATACGAGGGCACCGGCGACGCCCCCGCCTACGGTCAGGTGCGGCGCCACTTCGACTTCCTGCGGACCCACGTCACGGCCGCCGACGGGGCGATCATCAAGACGATCGGCGACGCGGTGATGGCCGCCTTCCGCCGACCGGAAGACGCGTTCGCCGCCGCGCTCGAAATCCAGGCCGGGATCGCGACGTGGTGCGCGGCGGAGGGGATCGAGCCGCGGCTGGCGCTCAAGACGGGCGTTCATGCCGGACCCGCCATCGCCGTCACGGCGAACGAGCGACTCGACTACTTCGGCCGCACCGTCAATCTCGCCGCCCGCATTCAGCGCCAGGCCGGCGGGGGAGAGATCGTGCTGCTTGAGCGGCTGTGGAACGAGGCCGCGATTCAGGCGCTCGCCGCCGGTCGCGGGATCACACTGACGCCGTTCCGGGCCGCGCTCCACGGCATCACCGAACCGGCCGCGCTCATCCGGCTGCGGCTCCCTGGCTGACCCGGCGCCGGTCCGAAAGGATCTCGCGCGGTGCCCGGGCGCCGCTTGCACCTTTTTTCACAAGCTGATACAATCGCGTCAGCGGCGAATGGAGGAACGGTCGTGGAGGGGTCCGAGCGCGATACCGAGCACCAGCGCGCGATGCGCGAGGTCGGACGCTACACCGGGTTCGGTCTGGCGTGGGCGCTGTCGGTCCTGTTCTTCCTCCTGATCGGCTACTGGCTCGACGGCCAGTGGGGCACGCTGCCCTGGCTGACGATGCTCGGCGCCTTCGTCGGCGCGGCCGGCGGCTTTCTCAGCCTCTATCGCGGGCTGACGGCGGC
>JBHENR010000178.1:0-7048 GCA_046262555.1 Gemmatimonadota bacterium
GCCCTGGAGGGAGCCGTGGCCGCAGTCCCGCGGCGCGCACGGTGGCGCGCTAGCTCCTACACTCGCAGCGCCACTAAACCGAAAGGAGCTGCTCATGCCCTACGAGGTACCTCCGCTTCCCTACGACTACGCCGCGCTCGAGCCCCATATCGACGCCCGCACCATGGAGATCCACCACGACAAACACCACGCGGCCTACGTCACGAACCTGAACAAGGCGCTCGAGGCGCACCCCGATCTCCAGGCGAAGAGCATCGAGGAGCTGCTGCAGGACCTTCAGGGCATCCCGGAATCGATCCGGACGGCGGTCCGCAACAACGGCGGCGGACACGCCAACCACACCTTCTTCTGGCAGATCATGTCGCCGGAGGGCGGCGGCGAGCCGACGGGTGCGGTGGCCGACGCCATCGCCCAGGCGTTCGGTGATCTCGAGGGGTTGAAAACAAAGGTGAATGCCGCGGGCGTCGCCCGCTTCGGCAGCGGCTGGGCCTGGGTGACGGCGGACGGCGGCGGCCTCACCGTTGAGAGCACGGCGAACCAGGACACCCCCCTCTCCGAGGGGCGGACGCCGATCCTGGGCATCGACGTCTGGGAGCACGCCTACTACCTGAAGTACCAGAACAAGCGGCCCGACTACCTCGCCGCCTGGTGGAACACGGTCAACTGGGACGAGGTGGCGCGGCGCTACGACGCGGCGGCCGGCTAAGGCAGGTCGACCAGCAGGCGCAGCACCACCAGCCGGCCGAGCTCGGGGGCGCCGACGAACTCCCGGTGCTCCTTGTTGAGGACGTTGGTGGCCGTCAGCGTCACCGACGTGCCCGCCACCCAGGGCAGGCGGTACCCCAGGTTCGCGTCCAGCACCGTGTACCCGTCCACTTCGCCGATGTACACCCCCGAGTTCATCGGGAAGCTGGACGTGAACCGCACCCGCCCCTCGGTGGTGAAGCCCCGCCGCGGGTCGTCCCAGCGCGCCGTGAGCGAGCCCTTCGTCTTGGGAGCGTTCAGGGCGATGTCGAGCGCGCTGCCGCACTCGCCGTCGCCGCTGAAATCGAAGCACTCCTCGTTGACGAAGGAGAACGACCCGAGCAGGGAGAACGCGTCGGTCACCAGGACCTGGGCCGCGAGGTCCGCCCCCCACAGCTCCACGTCGCCGAAATTCCGGTACGCGAGCAACAGGTCGGAATTCGGGTTCTGGTCCGGGGCGATGGTGCCGATGGGCACCCGGGCGAGCTCGCCGGTGATCTGCTGGATGAGGCCCGCCAGCTGCTGCGCCGTGAGCTGCCCGGCCGCGACGAGCGGGGTCAGGCGCTGCTGGAGAAAGGCGGCCGTCGTCGCGGGATCGAGGAAGACGGTGGACGTCTCCACGCGGAGCGGTCCGATGAAGTCGGTGAGGTCGCTGCGGTAAACGTCCGCTGCCAGCAGCACCCGCTCGCCGACCAGCCCCTTGTATCCCAGCTCGATCGTGTTCGTGATGGTCGGGCGCAGGCGGTCGATGTCGGCGGGCCCCAGCGGGTCGTCCACGAACGTGCCGGTCTCGGCATCGAGGCGCCGGAGCACGGTTTCGATGGGCGGATTATCCGACTGGAGCAGCGGCAGGAGCGGCCGCAACTGGGCCGGCGCCAGCGCATTGATGAGCGCGTTGAACGCCACCGCCGCCCGGGCCGGCGCGCGAACCCCTGGCGCGAACGGCGAGAACATGCAGAGGCCGCCCAGCACCCCGCCCGGGCAGTCCGGCGAGAAGGTGAAGCCCGACTCGGGGGTGCCGCGGGTCCGCACATCGAAGCCCAGGCCGGGCCCCAGCGGGATCCGGGCGGCGACGATGTCGAGGAACAGGTTGTTCGAGGTGGGGGTGCTGAACGCCCGATTGAACGTCAGCCGCAGGTTCTGCCCCACGGCCGGCCGGAAGACGAGCGCCGCCCGGGGGGAGAACACCGGGTCTTCGAGCCGGTTGTTCCAGTCGAGCCGCACCGCGCCCACCAGATCGAGCTTCTCGGTGAGCTCGGTCTCGGTGTGGATGTACCCGCCGGCCTCCTTGATCGCATCGTCGTCCTCGTTCCGGCCCACGATCGTCCCCTCGGGGCGGGGGTCCGTGCGCTGGAGGTCCACCCCGTAGATGACGTCCGCGCGACCGCCGATCGCGAGGCCGTGCTGCACCTGCCCGGCGAGGAAGCGGGATTTATCGATGATGCCGTTCCCGGTGCGCAGGATATAGGTATCGCCGGCATCGCTCAGGTTGCCGAACGTCTGGGCGAAGAGGCGCCCCTTGCGAACCCGCACCTGGCCATAGCTGTAGCGCCAGTCCTCCGCCTGCCCGGCGCCGATGCCGGTCAGTTCTATCGAGTGGAGATCGAGATTCGTGCCGGCCGCCACGATGACCTCGCCGTCGTCCCAGGGACGCACGTCGAGTCGCGCATCGGCCGACCACCGCTCCGCGTCGAAGTTCCGCAGCCCGATGCGGGTGTCGGGGTCGGTGACCAGCGCCGCCTGGCGCGCCGTCGCCTCGACGGGGTCAATGAAGCGCCAGTCGTTCGCCTGGAAATACTGCCCCGAGAGCTTGAACCCCACCCGATCGCTGAACCGCACCGCGTGCCGGGCCTCGGCGTGCCGGAGCGCGCGCTCCCCGCCGGCGAGACTGAAGCGGGTGCCCGGAGCATCGATCGGCGAGGTGGTGATCTGGTGCAGTACGCCATGCGCGCTGTTGGGGCCGTAGAGCGCGGCGCCGGGGCCCAGGACGACCTCGATCCGTTCGAGATCCAGGTTAGTCGTCGGAATGAAGTTGTAGGCGTTTACCCGCAGTGACGGCACGTGGGCGTAGCGGTTGTCGGTGAGCACGAGCATCGCCCCGGAGAAGACGTTGTTGAACCCCCGCGTGACGACGTTCGCCTGCTGGATGCCGGTCTGCGCCAGGTCGACGCCGGGCAATCCCCGGACGTGCTCGACGGTCGTGGGAGCGCTCCGCAGGGCGATCTCCTCGGCTTCCACGATCGCCACCGAGGCGGGCGCCTGGAGCGCCTTCTCCTTCCGGCGGGAGACGCTGACGACGACCGGATTGAGCTCCAACGCGCGCGACGCGAGCGCGACCGCGAGGCGCTCGGTCGCTCCCGCGGCCAGCCGGACGCCATCGCGCCGCTCGGTCCCGTAGCCCAGCAGCGCGACGACGACCGAGTACCTGCCGGCGGGCAGCTCTACGCGGGCCTCACCCGTTCCATCCGTCACCGCGCCGGCGACCTCCACGCCGCCGTCCAGCGCCTGGACGGTGGCGCCCGCCAGGGGCTGGCCCGTTTCGCTATCGGTCACGCGGCCGATGAGCGTGGCGTTCTGGGCGGCCAGCGGCGCCGCCATTCCGGTGATCAGGGCACTCAGGAAGAGGATCGCGCGCATCGGGGCACCTCGAGGGAGGGGGAGCCGGGGCTGTCCGGGCCACTGGTGTACACCCAGTGTAGGAAGATTCCTCTAGCGGCGAAAGCCCGGCCGCTGGCCGAGCTGCTCGACCAGCGCGCGTTCCTCGTCGGTCAGTGTCTCCGGGACCGTGACGGTGACGATGACGTACTGATCTCCGGTCCGCTCCCCGCGCTGGATCCCCTGCCCCTTGAGCCGGAAGCGGGCGCCGTTCTGCGTACCAGGGGGAATCTTCAGTTCGATTTTTGAGCCGTGGACGGTGCGTACGCGTATTTTTGTACCCAGCATCGCCTGGACGATGTTGAGCGGGACGGTGCCGAGGACGTCCAGCCCCTCGCGGGTGAAGAACCGGTCGGGCTTGACCTTGATGGTGAGCAGCAGATCGCCGGGCGGCCCTCCGGCGACACCCGCCTCGCCGCGGCCCGTCAGCCGGATCTTTTCGCCGTCGTTGACCCCCGCCGGGAGCGCCACCTTGACCTTGCGCCGGCGCATCACGCTGCCCTCTCCCTGGCACACGACGCAGGGGGATTCGATCAGCGAGCCCCGGCCGTAGCAGCGGGGGCAGGGGCGCTGGACGGCGAAGCCCCCCTGAGACACGGCGACCCGGCCGCTGCCGCCGCACTGGGGACACGTCTGCACGGTGCTGCCCGGCTCGCCCCCGCTGCCGTGGCAGCGGGCGCACTCCTCCTCGAGCGGCACCGTGACGGTGATGTCGCCGCCCTTGACCGCGGTGGCAAACGAGACGGCGAGCTCGACCTGGCGATCGGCGCCCCGTTGCCGGACGGGCCGGGCGGACTCGCGGGGCCGCGCCCGCTGGCCGAAGATCGATGAAAGGATGTCCCCCAGCCCGCCCGCGCCGAAGCCCTGCAGGTCATCGAGGTCGATGTTCTGCCAGCCGCCCGGCGCACCGCCGGGGCCACCCGGACCGCCCCCGCCGCCATAGCGGCCGAAGCCCGGCGGCATCTTCCGGAGCTGGTCATACTGTTTGCGCTTGGCGTCGTCGGAGAGCACCGCATACGCGGCCGAGATCTCCTTGAACCGCTCCTCGGACGCCTTGTTGTTCGGATTCTTATCGGGATGGTGCTGGCGGGCGAGCTTGCGGTAGGCCTTCTTGATCGCGCCGGCGGGGGCGTCCTCCGGCACGCCGAGCACCGCGTAGTAATCCCTCGCCGCCACCCCGGGCTACGCCGACGGGTCGGCGCGGTGCTCGTAGACTTGAACGTGAGCCGGCCGGAGGAGCTGCGACCCGAACTGGTAACCGCGCGCGGCCACCGCGGCGACCCGCCCGGCCTCTGCGGGCGACGGCGCGGGCAGCATGCCGATCGCCTCGTGCAGGTGGGGGTCGAACGGCTCGCCGGGCTCCCCCACCGCCGCCAGGCCCTCTCGGGCCAGCGCCTCGAGCAGCTTGCGCTCCACCAGCCGCACACCGTCCACCACCGCCGCGGTGGAAGTACCCTCGGGCTCGAGCTGGGCGACACGTCGCAGGTCGTCGAGCGCGCCCAGCAGCTTGCCGGTCAGGTCCGCCTTCGCGCGGGCCCAGGCGGCCGCCCGCTCGCGGGCTTCGCGCTTGCGGAAGTTGGAGAACTCGGCCTGCAGCCGGAGCAGCCGGTCCTGCGCCGCCTGCAGCTCGGTCTGCCCGTCGTCCATGCCCAGGGCTGCGACCGCCGCGGGATCGATCTGCCCCGCCTCGACGCGGGAACCGTCGTCTTCTTCCGGCAGCTCGATCGGGATGTCGCGCGGCGTTTCCTGGGGCGGCATGCCGCTGAATATAGGATTGCCCAACGGGGGCGTCATGCGCCGCGCTCCAGCAGCTCCGCGAAGGCCGCCTCGTCGAGAACCGCCACGCCCAGCTTTTCGGCCTTCTCCAGCTTGGAGCCGGGATCGGCCCCGGCGACGACGAACGACGTTTTCTTCGACACCGAGCCGGTCACTTTGCCGCCCTGTGCCGTGATGGCCGCCTCGGCCTCGGCGCGGGACCAGTCGTCGAGCGTGCCGGTCAGGACGAAGGTCTTCCCCGTCAGCGGTCCCACCGCCGTGATCGACTCGCCTCGCCGCACCATGTCCACCCCGTGCTCCGCCAGCCGCTCGACCACGCGCCGGTTCTCCTCGGCGTCGAAGAACGCCCGCACCGAGGCCGCCACTTTGGGGCCCACGCCATCGACCGCTTCCATCCGCTCGACCTCGGCCCGGGCGAGCTCCCGCATCGAGGCGAACGCCTCGGCCAGGAGCGCGGCGACGGTCGACCCGACGAAGCGGATGCCGAGGCCGTAGAGCGCGTAGCGGAATCCGCGCGATTTCGATCTCTCCAGCGCGGCGACCAGGTTCGCCGCCGAGAGCTCCCCCATGCGCTCGAGCCCGGCGAGCGTCTCGGGGGTCAACTCGTAGAGGTCAGCCAGGTCATGCACCAGCCCGCGCTCCAGCACCTGGGTCGCCAGCGCGTCGCCAAGGCCGTCCACGTTCATCGCTCCCCGCCCGCCCCAGTGGAGGATCCGCTCGCGCAGCTGGGACGGGCACGAGGCGTTGGGGCACCGGTGGGCGACTTCGTCCTCGAGCCGCACGACCTCCGCCCCGCAGGCGGGACATTTCGCCGGCATCTTGAACCGGCGCGTCCCCTTCGGGCGGAGCTCGGTCACGACGCGGACGATTTGGGGAATGACCTCGCCGCCCCGCGCGACGATGACCGTGTCGCCCTTCCGCACGTCCTTACGGGCGACCTCATCGGCGTTGTGGAGGCCCGCCATCTTGACGATGACGCCGCTCACCTCGACCGGATCGAGCAACGCCGTCGGCGTGAGCTTGCCGGTCCGCCCCACCGTCACCAGGATGTCGCGGACGATCGACGTCGCCTCCGTCGCCGGGAACTTGAACGCCACCGCCCAGCGCGGGTGCTTCGCGGTAGTGCCGAGCGCCTCCTGCGCCGCCAGGTCGTCGAGCTTGATCACCACGCCGTCGATCTCATAGTCGAGCGCGTGCCGGCGCTCCTGCAGATCCAGGCAATAGGTCAGCAGCTCCTCGAAGCGCTCGAAGCGGCGCCAGTCGGGGGTGACGGGAACCCCCCACTTCTCGAGCCGCTCGAGGGCTTTCGCCTGCGTGGCGACGGCCGGGTCGCCGAGTAGCAGGTAGCCGGCAAAGTGGAGCGGGCGCGCGGCAGTCTTGGCGGGGTCGAGCTGCCGCACGCCGCCGGCCGCGGCGTTCCGTGGGTTGGCGAACAGCGGCAACTCCTGCTCGGCGCGGGCCGCGTTCATCCGCTCGAAGCCGCTGCGCCGCATGTACACCTCGCCCCGGATCTCGAGCCGGGGCGGGACGTTCTTTCCCTTAAGCCGCAATGGGATCTCGCGGATCGTCCGCACGTTGGGGGTCACGTCCTCACCGGTTCGCCCGTCGCCCCGGGTCGCGCCGCGCGTTAACAAACCATCCCCGTACGTCAGCGAGAGGGACAGCCCGTCCATCTTGAGCTCCGCCACGCAAGGCGGGAACTCGGGGGCCGCGTCACCCAGCGCCCGGCGCAGCCGGGCGACCCAGGCGCGCAGCTCGTCCTCGCCGTAGACGTTCTCCAGCGACAGCATCGGCCGCGCGTGGGAAGCGCCCGGAAACGCCGTAAGCGGCGCGCCGCCCACCCGTTGGGTGGGCGAGTCCGGCTCGACGAGCT
>JBHENR010000179.1:0-3207 GCA_046262555.1 Gemmatimonadota bacterium
AGAGAGGAGAGCAGACTATGATTACCGGCGGCTGCCATTGCCGCGCAATCCGCTATCACGCTGAGGGGGAGGCGCTCACCCACACGCTGTGTCATTGCACGGATTGTCGGCGGCACACCGGTGCGCCGATGGTCGGCTGGACGATGTACCCGCAAGGCGCTGTTAAAGTGACGAAGGGCACGCCGAAGATCTACGTGTCCTCGGAACATGGCAGGCGACATTTCTGCCCCGATTGTGGCACCGGACTCTTCTACACCAATGCAGAAATGTTGCCGGAGATCATTGATATTCAGAGCGGGACCTATGACGATCCTGACTCCGTTCCGGCGCGAGCGCACATTCAGGTCGCCGACCGGATCACATGGATGGAGCGCGCTCACGAACTGCCGGCGTTCGAGCGCTACCCTCCACGGGAGTAAACTTGTAGGGCACGCCACAGGGAATGTTTCCGCATCGGGTCACGAGAACGAACCCGCTTGCGCGGGAGGCGCTGCACGCGAGATGGCGCGCTGGGCGGTGGCGGTGGTGATCAGCTGAACGGGTGGGGTGACGGGGCGGGCGTCCCGTCTTGAGGATCGAGGGGTGTCCAACCTCACCTCGAGACGGGAGGCCCCCGATGAGCGACGAGACCATCAGCCCGCTGCGCCGGCGCATGATCGAAGACATGACCGTGCGCAACTTCGTCGAGAAGACGCGCCACGACTATATCCGTCACGTCAAGACCTTCACCGCCTTCCTCGGGCGCTCGCCCGACAGCGCGACGCCGGAGGATCTTCGCCGCTTCCAGCTGCACCAGACCGAGACCGGCGTGCGCCCGCCGACCATCAACGGCGCGGTGGCGGCGCTGCGTTTCTTCTTCAGCGTGACGCTCGATCGGCCCGACATGGCTCGTCATCTCACGTTCGTGCGCGAGCCGCGCCGGATCCCGGTGGTCTTGAGCCCCCAGGAGGTGGCGCGCCTGCTCGAGGCGGCGCCGGGCCCGAAGTACAAGGCGGCGCTCAGTGCGGCCTATGGTGCCGGGCTGCGCGTCTCCGAGGTCGTGGCGCTGAAGGTCGCCGACGTCGACAGCACGCGCATGCTGCTCAGGATCGAGCAGGGCAAGGGCCGCAAGGGATCGCCATGCGATGCTCTCGCCCAACTGCTCGAGCTGCTGCGCGACTGGTGGCGGATCGCGCGGCCGCCGGGTTGGCTGTTCACCGGCCGTGACCCGATGCTGCCGCTGACGACGCGCCAGCTCAATCGTGCCGTGCATGCCGCCGCCGCGATGGCCGAGATCAAGAAGCGGGTGACGCCGCACACGCTGCGCCACAGCTTCGCGACCCACCTGCTGGAGCAGGATATCGACATCCGGGTGATCCAGGTTCTGCTCGGGCACGCCAAGCTCGACACCACGGCGCTCTACGCCCGGGTCGCCACCACCACGATCCGCGCGGTCATGAGCCCGCTCGATCGCCTGACGCCGCTGATCGCCAAGAGGCCCGAGCCCCCGGTATAGCGCCCGGGGCTCATGGCCCGTCCCGCTCTGGAGGTCGCCGACATCTTCGATCGCCACGGGGCCGTGTGGCGTGACGCCAACGCCGGTCACGTGAGCCTCGGCCAGCTCCAGGTGATGAGTGCGATCGAGAGCTGCCGCACCGCGGCGCTCGGCGGCCATGTCGAGCAGTGCGAGGCCTGCGGCCATGGCCGGATCGCCTATAACTCCTGCCGCAACCGCCACTGCCCGAAGTGTCAGGGCGCCGCCGCAAGGGACTGGCTGGCCGAGCGCGAAGCCGAGCTCCTGCCCGTGCCCTACTTCCACGTCGTCTTCACCTTGCCGGCCGCGATCGCCGACCTCGCTTACCAGAACAAGGCGGTGATCTATGATGCGCTGTTCAAGGCATCGTCCGAGGCGCTGCTGATGATCGCCGCCGATCCGAAGCATCTCGGCGCCCGGATCGGCGTCACCGCCGTGCTCCACAGCTGGGGCTCGGCCATGACCCATCATCCGCACGTCCACATGATCGTGCCCGGTGGCGGGATCGCGCTCGACGGCTCCCAGTGGGTCGCGTGCAAGCCGGGCTTCTTCCTGCCGGTGCGCGTGCTCTCGAAGCTCTTCCGCAGGCTGATGCTGGAGAAGCTCGAAGCCGCCCACGCGGTCGGCCGGCTGACGTTCTTCGGCGAACACGCCGGTCTGCGCGACCCAAAGGCCTTCGCCGCGCAGCTCGCACCGCTCCGTAAGACGAACTGGTTCGTCTACGCCAAGCCGCCCTTCGCCGGCCCCCAAGCGGTGCTCGCCTATCTCGCCCGCTACACCCACCGCGTCGCCATCTCGAACCGCCGGCTGGTCGCCCTCGACGAGGACGGCGTGACGTTCCGATACAAGGACTACCGTCGCCACGGGCAGGAGCGATACCGCACCATGACCCTCGTGCCCGGCGAGTTCATCCGGCGCTTCCTGCTCCACGTCCTGCCCAAGAGCTTCCACCGCATCCGCCACTACGGGCTCCTCGCGAGCGCCGCGCGCAGGGCGAACATCGCCCGCGCCAGGGAGCTGCTCGCCGCACCCGAGCCGCCACCGGCGCCCGACGCGACGACCAAGGCCACCGCCACGGCGCCAACCGACGATCGCCCGCCATGCCCATGCTGCGGCGGACGCATGATCGTCATCGAGACCTTCGAGCGCGGCGGCGGCCCTCGCGGCCCGCCTCGGTCCGCACCCGGGATCAGGACCGAGGCCGCATGACCCCCAACAACGCCTCATCACAGCGCAAGCCCGCCGCAGCCGCTCGCCGCTGCCGACAGGCCGACTCCGCCCTCATCCGTCCGATCCTACGACTCGGGCCGCCGATCGCACCGACACCAGCGGGCCTGGGCGCCCGAGACCACGCGCTGCGCCACGCCGGTCGCGAGCTCTCTGCCAACCAAGCCGTCGCGCGCCTCCATCAAACCGGTCCCCTGTGCCGCCCCCGACCGGCAGCAACCGTCAAATCCCCATAGACCCAAAACCGAGCCCGGCCCCCGCGGGTTCCTTCCCTGGCGGCTTTCGGACGCCGGCCCTCGGTGCTGCTCGCTACGTTACGACTGGCCGGCATCCGAAACCCTTCACAGAAGCGGCCACGCGCAAAATTGCGCGCGGCTGTGATGTACAATCTCCAGACGATTTTTCGGATATCCCAGAGCGAACCGACGAAGGAAAATTCCTGCGGCTGGCCGAAGCGTGGGTGAAGG
>JBHENR010000180.1:0-5018 GCA_046262555.1 Gemmatimonadota bacterium
TCGTGGCGGGCGCGCTGCTCGGCTTCTGCATCGTGCTGACCAACGTGATCTCGCACCGCGTCTGGGGAAAGGCGGCCATGGAAGCGCGGCAGCGGGAGCTCACCGCCAAGGCCGAGCGCGAGGAGACAACGGGGCCGCGGAAGAAGGAGAGCCTGGGATTCGACATGCTCTTCCGTTACAAGTACATCGGCCTCATCGCGCTGCTCGTGCTCCTGCTCAACCTCGTGAACACGACCGGCGAGTACATCCTGGGCAGCCTGGTGGAGGACTACGGGACCGCGACCGCCGACGAGGTCATCGAGACGGCCATCGACGCCGGCACCGTCGCCTCGATCGGCGATCAGGAGTTCGGCGACCCGGCCAGCACCGAGGTGCGGGACGAGATCGAGGGCAACGTCATCGGCCGCTTCTATGCCAGCTTCTTCCTGTGGGTGAACCTGCTGGGAATGTTCCTGCAGCTGTTCGTGGTGGGTAGGCTGATCAAGTACTTCGGGATCAAGGCGGGCCTGCTATGGCTGCCGATCGTCGCGCTGGGAACCTACGCGCTGATCTTCGCGGCGCCGCTGATCCGCTTCGCCCGCATCGGAAAGACGTTCGAGAACGCGTCGGACTACTCCGTCAACAAGACCACCATTCAGATGCTCTTCCTGCCGACCACGCACGAGATCAAGTACAAGGCCAAGCAGGTGACGGACAGCTTCATGCAGCGCATCGGGGACGTGGGATCGGCGATCGTGGTCTTCACCGGCACCGTCCTGTTCACCTTCGGCACCCGCGGGTTCGCGCTCCTCAACCTGGCCATCATCCTGGTGTGGATCGTGGTCGTCGTCCTGATCGTGCGCGAGCACGCGGAAATCGAGAAGGGCAACCGCCCGGAGATCTCCGGCGAGCCGGAGAAGGCTCCCAAGGCGGCGGTGCGCTGAAGCGGGAGCACGCGGGAGCGTTCTTGACGGCCGGACGGCGATGTTCCAGACTTTCGCTGTCCCGAACCCTCGTCAGGAGACTCCCGTGCCGCTCGCGACCGACCGCGTCGAGACCCGGCTTCCCGACCTCAAGCCCGCGCTGACCGACGCCCAGGCCCGCGCCGAGGCCGCGCGGTGCCTGTTCTGCCACGATGCTCCCTGCATCGCGGCCTGCCCCACCGGGATCGACATCCCGCTGTTTATCCGCCAGATCCACGCCCACAACCCGGTCGGCGCGGCGCGCACGATCTTCGAAGCCAACTCGCTAGGCCACTCCTGCGCACGGGTGTGTCCGGTGGAAGTGCTGTGCGTGGGCGAGTGCGTCTACAACGACAAGGGCGAGCCGCCGATCATGATCGGGCGGCTGCAGCGGCACGCGACTGATCACGTCCTGCACGCGGGGATCCAGCTGTTCGAGGCGGGCGCGCCGACCGGCCGCGCGATCGCGTGCGTGGGCGGCGGGCCGGCCTCGATCGCCTGCGCCCACGAGCTGGTGCGGCTGGGGCACCGGGCGGTGGTGTTCGAAAAATCCAGCTGGCCCGGCGGCCTGAACACCGATGGCGTGGCTCCCTACAAGATGCACGCCGAAGAGAGCCTGGCGGAGGTGGAGTGGCTGTCGGAGATCGGCATCGAGTGGCGGCTCGGCGCCGAGGTGGGGCGCGACCCGTCGTGGGCGGATCTCGAGCGGGAATTCGACGCCGTGTTCCTCGGCGTGGGTCTGGGACCGGACACGCCGCTCGGGATCCCCGGTGAGGATCTGGCCGGCGTCTGGGGCGCGACCGCGCTCATCGAGGCCATCAAAACCGGCAGGCGGGTGGATCCGGCGGCCGTGTACTCGGCAGTCGTGATCGGCGGCGGCAACACCGCGATCGATGCGGCCCGCGAGCTCCGGCTCCTAGGCGTGCCGCAGGTGATGGTCGTGTACCGCCGCGGCCCCGATAGCATGTCGGGCTACGCGCACGAGCGCGAGCACGCCACGGCCGAGGGAGTTGGGTTCGCCTGGCGCGCGGTGCCGGTGGCGTTCGAGGGCAACGGGCGCGTCCAGGCGGTGCGGGTGGCGGCGGTCGATCGCGGGCTCAACCCGGTGGGGGAGCCGTTCTCGCTGCCGGCGGACCTGGTGGCGGTGGCGGTGGGCCAGAACCGGCTCGAGATGCTCCTGTCCACGATCCCGGACGGGATCGCGCACGAGCGCGGCCGGGTCGACATCGACCCGGGCACCGGGCGCACCTCGAACCCCCGCTACTGGGCGGGAGGCGACCTCGCCAACGGCGGCGCCGAGGTCGTGAACGCCGCGGCCGAGGGCAAGCGCGCGGCGCGCGACATCGATGTCTGGCTGGCGCGCGGCGGGGTGGCGGCGTGACGACGAACGGCGATCGCGCCAGCGGCGGACCGCGGCCGGGGCGGCCGGTGGACCTGTCGGTCGACTGCGGCGGAATTCGCTCGCCCAACCCCTTCTGGCTCGCCAGCGGGCCGCCCACGAACACCGCGGACCAGGTCATGCGCTCCTTCGATGCCGGCTGGGGCGGCGCGGTCTGGAAGACGCTGGGCGCCCCGATCACGAACACGGCGTCGCGCTACGGGGCGATCGACTACCAGGGCCGGAACGTCGCTGGGTTCAACAACATCGAGCTGATCACCGATCGACCGCTGGACGTCAACCTTCGGGAGATCGCAGAGGTCAAGCGCCGCTACCCCGCTCACGCGCTGGTGGCCTCCCTGATGGTCGAATCGAGAGACGAGTGGCGGGACATCATCCGCCGCACCGAAGACACGGGCTGCGACGGCTTCGAGCTCAACTTCGGCTGCCCGCACGGAATGTGCGAGCGGGGCATGGGTTCGGCGGTCGGGCAGGAGCCACGATTGCTCGAGGAGATCACCGGCTGGGCGCGCGAGTTCTCGTCCATCCCGGTGCTCGTCAAGCTCACGCCCAACATCACCGACATCCTCGACCCCGCCATGGCCGCGCAGCGAGGCCGCGCGCACGGCGTTTCTCTGATCAACACGATCAAGAGCGTGATCGCGATCGACCACGACACCTTCAGCCCCATCCCATCCGTCGCGGGCCAGGGAACCTCGGGCGGCTATTGCGGGCCGGCGGTCAAACCGATCGCGCTCCATATGGTGACCCGCCTCGGCAAAGCCGAGGAGTTCCGGCTGCCGGTCTCGGCGATCGGGGGCATCCACACGTGGGAGGACGCGCTCGACTTCCTCCTCATGGGGGCGTCGTCGCTCCAGGTTTGCACCGCCGTGATGCATTACGGGTTCCGAATCGTCCAGGAGATGACGCGCGGGCTCGAGGAGTGGATGCGCGAGAAGGGCTACGCGCGGATCGAGGAATTCCGTGGCCGCGCGCTGCCCAACTACGAGGAGTGGGGCGACCTCGATCTGAACTACCGGATCGTCGCCGAGATCGATCCCGTCTTATGCATCGGATGCCAGCTCTGCTACGCCGCCTGCGAAGACGGCGCGCACCAGTGCATCGCGCTGCCCGCGGGCACGCGCGTTCCGAGCATCAAGCAGGACGAGTGCGTGGGCTGCAACCTCTGTCAGATCGTCTGTCCCGTGGAGGGTTGCATCACGATGGTCGAGATCGACCAGGGGCTGCCGCGGGAGTCGTGGAACGAGCGGGTCGCCGCGGGGACGGCAGGCGCAGGGGGTCGTCACTGAACCTGCGGTGGCGATCTCCACATCTAGGAGTTGGGCCGCGGATGACTCTCGCGGGATGAAGAACTGGGTCGGAAAAGGGCAGAACGCCATGAACGAGACTCGTATGCTGCTGGTTGCTTGCGCCTTGGCGCTCGCGGCGGCATGTGATGATTACAGCACTGAGCCCGAAGACGGCGAGGCATCTCTCACCGGACTCTTCCACGGAACCGTCGAAGGCCTCGAAACAGACAGGGACAATCCGTTCTCACACACTGTGAACTTCACTCTGACCGAATACCTGGGCACACTTGGCGGCTCGTTCTCGATTACAGGCGCGTACGGGTCCGGGACGATTAGCGGGACGGTCACAGGATCGACGATCTCGTTTGTCTTCCATCAGACCGACCCATGCGCGGGGACCTTCACCGGCACAGCGACGTTCGCCGGCGACCTGTTGTCGGGCACGTATTCGGGCGCGGGCTGTAGAGGAAACATTACCGCGAGCTTCGAAGTGAACCGTACGCCGCCGGTGATTCCCCTTTGAAGGCGATGAGGAATGTGTAGTCCCGGCATGCGCCCTCGGTGACGGACGCGAAACCCGTGCGGGGGCAAGACCGCGCGCAGCTTCTCGAATCCCCATACGCCAACGAGGACCTGGTCCCGACCACGCCGGAGGAGCGGCGCTGGTCGCGCTGGCACATCGCCGCCCTGTGGGTGGGGATGAGCGTCTGCGTTCCGACGTACATGCTGGCCTCCGGGCTGATCGCCAGCGGCATGGCGTGGTGGCAGGCGCTCGTCACGATCGCCGCCGGCAACCTGATCGTCCTCATTCCCATGCTCCTCAACGGGCACGCCGGCACCAAACACGGGGTGCCGTTCCCCGTCCTGCTGCGGGCTCCGTTCGGGATCCTGGGCGCGAACGTCCCCGCCCTCCTGCGCGGGCTGGTGGCGTGCGGCTGGTTCGGCATCCAGACCTGGATCGGGGGCCACGCGCTGTACGCGCTGGCGAGGGTCATCTGGCCGTCGGTGGCGGAGGCGCCGGGCATCGGCTGGCTGGGCATCAACGGCTGGGAGCTCGTCGCCTTTCTCGCGTTCTGGGCGCTCAACGTGTGGATCGCATGGTCGGGCACCGAGAGCATCAAGTGGCTGGAGGCGTGGGGCGCGCCGCTGCTGCTCGCGATCGGCGTCGCGCTGCTGGTGTGGGCCATGTCGGTTCCGGGCGGCCTCGGCCGAGCGCTGGCGTTCAGTGAGCAGTTCGCGCGCCCCTCGCTATCGGTAGCGGAGGGGCGGGC
The DNA here is from genome assembly GCA_046262555.1 of Gemmatimonadota bacterium. Taxonomy (GTDB): domain Bacteria; phylum Gemmatimonadota; class Gemmatimonadetes; order JACCXV01; family JAHWKZ01; genus JBHENR01. The sequence goes on from JBHENR010000180.1 coordinate 4,901, forward strand.
GACGTTGAGCGCCCTGTCGGAGGACGGGACGCCGCGGGCGACCGAGGCCCGGATCGGCACCGGCGCCACCGAGACCGCGGCGCGGGCGGCCGTGGCGGCGGCGGCCTGGGAACCGTAC
>JBHENR010000181.1:0-24654 GCA_046262555.1 Gemmatimonadota bacterium
CTCTCCGTGGCTGAGAAGACGTACCTGCAGGCGATCTCGGACGGGCTCCGCCAGGAGATGCGCCGCGACGAGCGCGTCTTCGTCCTGGGCGAGGACGTGGGCGACTACGGTGGGGCGTTCAAGGTCACCGACGGTTTCCTCGACCGGTTCGGTGAGGCGCGCGTGATCGACACGCCGATTTCGGAGGCGGCGATCGTCGGCTCGGCGGTGGGCGCGGCGATGATGGGCCTGCGGCCGGTCTGCGAGATGCAGTTCATCGACTTCATCTCCTGCGCCTTTGATCAGCTCACCAATGTCGCGGCCAAGAATCGGTATCGTTGGGGGGGCAGCGCCTCGATCGTGGTTCGGGGACCGGCAGGCGGCGGGGTGCATGGGGGACCGTTCCACTCGCTCCAGGCCGAGTCCTACTTCGTTCACACCGCCGGCCTCAAGGTCGTGGCCCCGGCGACGCCGTACGACGCCAAGGGGCTGATCAAGGCCGCTATCCGTGACGACGACCCGGTGATCTTCCAGGAGCACAAGTTTCTCTACCGGCGGATCAAGCAAGACCTGCCCGACGAGGACTTCATCGTGCCGCTCGGCAAGGCGCGGATCGCGCGGGCCGGCGACGACCTGTCGATCATCACCTACGGGGCGATGGTCCACACCGCGCTCGACGCCGCCGCCGCGCTCAGCGAGGAGGGGGTCGAGGTCGAGATCATCGATCTCCGCAGCCTGGTGCCGCTCGACGAAGAGGCGATCCTGACGAGCGTGGCGAAGACGGGCCGCGCCATCGTGCTGCACGAAGCCCAGCGGACGGGTGGCTACGGCGGCGAGATCGCGGCCACCATTGCGGAAAAGGCGTTCGAATACCTCGATGCGCCCATCGTTCGAGTCACGGCTCCGGACACGCCGGTCCCCTACAGTCCGCCACTCGAGGAATATTATCTGCCGGGCAGGGACGATGTGGTCCAGGCGGCGAAGCAACTGGTCAACTACTGAGGGACGCCGAGGATGAGGACAGTCGATGCCGATTGACGTGATCATGCCCCAGATGGGCGAGTCGATTACCGAGGGGACGCTGGTCGTCTGGCTTAAGAAGGAAGGCGAGACCGTCCAGCGCGACGAGCCGCTGTTCGAGATCTCCACCGACAAGGTCGATGCCGAGATCCCGTCGCCCGCGGCGGGCACGCTGGGGACGATTCTGGTCCACGAGAGCGAGACCGTGGTGGTGGGGACGATCGTGGCCACCATCCTGGCGCCGGGGGAAGCGGCCGGCGCGACCGAGCAGCCGACGATGACCGACCAGCCGACAATGACCGAGCAGCCGACAATGACCGAGCAGCCGACAATGACCGAGCAGCCAAGGGTGACGGAAGAGCGCGCGGCGGCCACCGCGGCCGGAGCCTCCGCGCCGCCCGCCGGGCCCACCCGAGAGACCCCGCCCCGGCCCGAAGCCCAGGCCGACGGGGCCACGGTTTCGCGCGGTCAGCCGGCACCCGTCGAGGCGGAGGTCACATCAGCATCGCAAGAGGAGTCAGCCCACGGTGGGCAGCCGAAGGCGGAGCTCCGGCGGGTCCGTTCGTCTCCGCTGGTCCGGAACATCGCCGCCGAACACGGGATCGAGCTGTCGGCGGTGCGAGGAACGGGGCTCTCGGGCCGGGTGACAAAGCAGGACATTCTGGCCCACGTGGCGGAGCGGGGGCAGGCGCCGCGGGAGACCGCCCGGCCCCACGCCGCGCCGCCCGCGGTGGCTGGTGCCACCCCGCGCCCCTTCGGCGATACCGACCGGGTCGAGCTCGAGCCGATGTCGATCATGCGGAAGAAGATCGCCGAGCACATGACCCTGTCCCGGCGGACGTCCGCCCACGTCACGTCGTTCTTCGAGATCGACCTGACGCGGGTCAATGAATTGCGCAAAATGAACAAACCGCGCTTCCTCGAGGACTCGGGGGTCAACCTCACGTTCATGCCGTTCATCATCAAAGCGCTGGTGGCGGGGATCAAGGAGTGGCCGATCCTCAACGCCTCGATCTGGGAGGATCAGATCGTCTTCAAGAAGGACATCAATGTGGGGATCGCGGTGGCGCTCGAGCAGCCGGGCGGGTTCGGCCTGCTGGTGCCCGTCATCCGCCACGCCGATGAGCTGTCGCTGGTGGGACTCGCCCGCGCGGCCAACGATCTGGCGCTCCGGGCGCGGTCGAAGAAGCTGTTGCCGGATGAAGTCCAGGGGGGAACCATCACCATCACCAACCCGGGCGTCTTCGGATCGCTCGCCGGAACCCCGATCATCAACCAGCCCCAAGTCGCCATCCTGGGTGTCGGGGCCATCGAGAAGCGGGTGAAAGTGGTCGGGCCGGACGACGCCATCGGCGTGCGGACCTGCGCCTTCTTCTCGATCTCCTACGACCACCGTGTGGTGGACGGCGCGACGGCGGACCACTTCATGCTGGTCGTCAAGGAGCGGCTCGAGCAGTTCAGTGACCCGTCGCTCAGGGAGGCCGGCCGCTAACGCGGCGAACGGCTAACCCAGGCCGAGCTTCTTCTCCACCGGACGCAGAAAGCCGATCACGTTCTCGACGTGCTTGTCAAAAGCGACCCGGATCCCGGTCGCGCCGGCCTTGAGGTCGTCGCGGGAGACGCCCGCGGCAAACGTCTTGTCCTTGATCTTCTTCTTCACCGACGGCAGGGTGAGGTCCTTCAGTGACTTGGAAGGACGCACCAGGGCGCAGGCGATCAGGAAGCCTGACAGCTCGTCCACGGCGAACAGCGTGTGCTCCATTCGCGTCTCGCGCGGAACGCCGGTGTAGTCGGCGTGTGAGAGAATGGCCCGACGCACCTCGCGCGGCCATCCCCGCTTGTCGAGGGTCTGCACGCCGACGAAGGGATGGCCGTTTGGGCCGGGGTTCTTCTCGTAGTCGAAGTCGTGGAGCAGGCCGACCTGGCCCCAGAGCTCGACGTCTTCGCCGAACTGCTTGGCGTAGCCCCGCATGGCGGCCTCCACGGCCAGCATGTGGGCCCGCAGGCTCTCGCTGTCGGTGTGCTCCGTGACGATTGCCCACGCCTCGACGCGTGTCTTGCCGTTGGCCGTCATTGTATCCTTTGGTTGGATGAGATCGCCGCCGCGCGTTACGCGCGCCGTAGTCGGGGACGCCCTTAAATATACTGCTTCCGGCCGACATCTCCCACTCACTTGCTCCACTCGGGCCCCCGCCGTAGACTCGCGCTCCCTCATGCTGACGACGACGCGCACCGCCCGCCCCGCCTCCGGACTCGACACCGCGACCCTGCTCAAGATGTACCGCCACATGTACATGTCGCGGCGGCTCGACGACCGGGAAATTCAGCTCAAGCGGCAGAACAAGATCTTCTTTCAGATTTCCGGCGCGGGGCATGAGGCGGTGCTCACGGCCGCGGGGATGCTGCTCAAGCCTGGCTCCGACTGGTTCTACCCGTATTACCGCGACCGGGCGCTCTGTCTCGCGCTGGGGATGACGCCCGAGGACATGCTGCTCCAGGCGGTCGCCGCGGCGGACGATCCGCAGTCGGGCGGCCGCCAGATGCCGTCCCACTGGAGCTCGAAGCCGCTCAATATCGTCTCCTCCTCGAGCCCCACCGGGACCCAGTTCCTCAATGCCGTCGGATGCGCCGAGGCGGGGTACCGACGGAGCCGGATCCCGGAGCTGGCGGCGGCGGGCGGGTTCGACGACGGCGAGGTGGTGTTTGTCTCCTCCGGCGACGGCACGACGAGCGAGGGCGAGTTCTGGGAGTCGCTGAATACGGCCTGCAACCTCAAGCTGCCGGTTCTCTACCTGATCGAGGACAACGGCTACGCGATCAGCGTTCCGGTCGAGGTGCAGACCGCGGGCGGCTCCATCTCGCGACTCGTCCGGTCGTTTCCGGATCTGCTGGTGCTGGAGACGGATGGCTGCGACCCGGTCGCCTCTCATGTCACGCTGTCGGAGGCGATCGCCTGGTGCCGCGAGCGCCGGGGTCCGGCGCTGGTGCATGCCCAGGTGATCCGCCCCTATTCCCACTCGCTGTCCGACGACGAGAAGATGTACAAATCGGAGGAGCAGCTCAGCGCTGAGGCGTTGCGCGACCCGCTGACGACGTTTCCGCGATATCTCCTCGACGACGGATTGGCGAGCGCCGAGGAACTCGAGGCGCTCAGGGAAGAAATCGACGCCGAGATCACGGCCGCGACTGACCGCGCGCTGGCGGCCGAGCAACCCGCTCCCGAGACGGCGCTCGCCTATGTCTACTCGCCGACGATCGATCCCACGACCGACAGTTTCGCCTCGGCGCCGCGCTTCGAGGGCGAGCCGACCACGATGGTGGACCTGCTGAACGCCTGCCTGCGCGACGAGATGGCACGCGACCCCCGGATTCTCGTCTTCGGCGAGGATGTGGCCGACGCGTCCCGCGAGGAGATCCTGGGGGCGGTGAAGGGTAAGGGGGGCGTCTTCAAGGTGACGGCCAATCTCCAGCGCCGGTTTGGCGGGACGCGGGTGTTCAATTCGCCACTGGCGGAAGCCAACATCGTCGGCCGGGCCGTCGGGCTCGCGACGCGCGGGTTGAAGCCGGTCGTCGAGATTCAGTTCTTCGACTACATCTGGCCCGCCTACCATCAGATCCGCAACGAAGTGGCGATGCTCCGGTGGCGCTCCAACAATGACTTCTCGTGTCCGATGGTGATCCGCGTGCCGTCGGGCGGGTACCTCAAGGGCGGGGCCATCTATCATTCCCAGTCGGGCATGACGCTTTTCACCGCCAACCCCGGCCTCCGGGTCGTGATGCCGGCCACCGCCGAAGATGCTAACGGTCTGCTGCGAACGGCTATACGGTGCGACGACCCGGTCCTGTTCCTGGAACACAAGCACCTGTACCGCCAGGCGTACAACAAGGGCCGATATCCCGGACCGGACTACATGATTCCGCTGGGCCGCGCGGCGACGGTTCGCGCGGGCGGAGACCTGACGCTCATCACTTATGGGGCGACGGTGCAGCGCGCGCTGGCCGCCGCGAAGGAAGTGGCCGAGGCGGACGGGATCGAGACTCACATTCTCGACCTGCGAACGCTCTCCCCCTATGACTGGCCGGCGATCGCCGAATCGGTGCGCCGGACCAGCAAGGCGCTGGTCGTCTATGAGGATCCGATCTCGTGGGGGTTCGGGGCCGAGATCGCGGCTCGCATCGCCGACGAGCTGTTCGAGCATCTCGACGGGCCGGTCCGGCGCGTCGCCGCGCTCGATTGCCAGGTCGGCTATGCTCCCCGTCTCGAGGATGCCATCCTGCCCCAGGTCGAGGACATTCGCGACGCCATCCGCGAGCTGGGGCGCTACTGAAGAAGCTGACGGTCCAGACCACGGCCTGGCGCGAGCTTCACGATATCACGGATCGCGTGACCCAGAGCTGCGACGCCGACGGGGTCTGGTTGATCTACGTTCCGCACACGACCGCGGGCGTGACGATCAACGAAGGCGCGGACCCGGCTGTCGCGCGCGACGTGATCGCGGCGCTGGAAGCGATGGTCCCCGAGGACCTTCGGTACGAGCACGCGGAAGGGAACTCGCCGGCCCACGTTCTCGTCAGCCTGACCGGCTCTTCCGTGCTCCTTGCCGTCGAAAAGGGAAAGCCGCAGCTGGGACGGTGGCAGGCGGTTTTTCTCTGCGAGTTCGACGGTCCCCGCTCGCGTGAGGTCTGGCTCCACCGGTTGTAAGAAAACCACCAAAATAGTCCTGGGAAAGGGGGTATCATGAGGGAAAGTGTGTCCCCCACCCAATCGCAGGAGGTTCGATGGGAATCTTTGGCAGGGATGACGACGACAAGAAAGACGAGAAGAAGGACGTCAAGATGACGAAGGATCCCGGAGCGACAAAGGACTTTGGCCGGAAGGAGGAGACCGCCGGCCGGGCCCGCCCGGACTTTTCCAACGTGCAGAGCGGAAGCACCACCGAGGCCGCCGCCCCCAAGGCCGCCGGCTCGCAGAGCTACACCGTCGAATCCGGTGACAGCCTGTCGAAGATCTCGCAGCGCTTCTACGGCGATGCCAATGCCTGGCGCAGAATCTTCGAGGCCAACCGCGATCGGATCGACGACCCGGACATGATCCAGCCGGGCTGGACGCTGACGATCCCGGCCGCGGAGAACAAGGCGGGGGCTCCGTGAAGCGTCTCTCGCGCTGGCTTCCCGCCGCCCTCGTCGTACTGATGGCGCTGGCTCCCGCCGGCTGCAAGAAGGCGGAAGAGCCGCCCGCCGAAGCGGAGATCGAAGAGCAGCCGGGGACGTCGTCTCTGGCCGTTGCGGACATCAACATTGGCCGGGCGATCGGCGCGGACAGTCGCGTCGTGGAAGAAGAGTTCCCGGCGGGTCCCGTGTTCCGTCCCACCGACACGATCTATGTGTCGGTCGAGACCACCGGTTCAGCGCCGAGCGCAACGCTGAGCGCGCGCTGGACGTTCGAAGACGGTCAAGTCGTGGATGAGGCGAGCCGATCGATCGCGCCGACTGGTCCCACGGTGACGGAGTTTCACATCGCCAAGCCGGATGGGTGGCCCGCTGGTGGCTACGCGGTGGCCATCATGCTGGACGGGCTGCAGGTCGCTGGCCAGGAGTTTCGCGTGGAGTAGGAGCGCAATGGCCGGGAACCTCCGGCCGGAACAGAGATGCTGAAGGCCGGGGCGCTGGGTTACCTGCTGCGCCCCGGTCTTTTTTCTGGTTCGGCGAATCTGCCCCGGGTTCGCGTACATTCCCACCCATGCCCCGCCTCCTGACGGTGCCGGACGACTTCGATTTTCGTTCGACGGTGTGGTCGAGCGGCTGGTGCGTGCTCGCTCCGTTCGGCTGGGACGCCGCGTCGGGGGTGCTGGAGCGTCCTTTCGCCTTCTCTCGTCGTGGCGTCGCGACCCTGGCCATCTCCCAGCCCCGCGGACGGGGCACCGCTGTCGACCTCCGCCTCCACTCTGGCCCGGGCCGGCGAAAGGACCTCACCACGGGTGACTGGGCGGCCGTGATCGCCGGGGTGTCCCATATGCTCCGGGTGGACGCGGACCTGCGCCCGTTCTACGCCCGCTGCCGCGCCGCCGGTCACCCGTTCGACCGGGCGGAAGCGGTGGGGTTCGGGCGGTTGCTCCGTTCGCCCACGCTGTTCGAAGACGTCGTGAAAGTTCTGGCGACGACCAACACCACATGGGGCGGCACGAAGGCGATGGTCGCCAACCTCGTCCGTCTCGCCGGAACGGGAGGCGCATTCCCCGATCCGCACGAGGTGCTGGCGTTCGGCGCCGAGCGGCTGGGCTTGGAGGCCCGCTGGGGGTATCGGGCCGCGTACCTGCACGCCCTTGCGGAAGCCGTCGTGGACGGCAGGCTCGATCTGAAGGGGTGGGCCACGTGGGCCGGGACGACGGAGGAACTCGAACGCGAGATCCGCCGCGTGCCGGGACTCGGTCCCTACGCCGCGGCCCACATCCTCGCGTTGCTCGACCGGCACGACCGGATCGGCGTGGACACCGTCTTCCGCGCTTTCGTCACCGGGCGGTATTTCCCGCGCGCCCGGCGACCCCCGACGGAAAAGCGACTGCTGGCGGTCTACCGCGACTGGAGGGAGTGGCGGGCGCTCGCCTTCTGGTTCGACCTCTGGTACGCCGACTATGCCGACGCGATGGAGCGTTCTCCCGGGGCCGAGAAGTAACTGCGGATCGCGGCTTCGAGCTCTGCCAGCCGGCCGGCGAAGAAGTGATCGGCCCCTGGAATCACGAGGAGCTCGTGTGGCTCCCCAACCCGCGCGAGGCCGGCCCGCAGGGCATCGAGCGGCCCGTACTCGTCGCGGTCCCCCTGTACGAACAGCTTGGGTTTCGTCACCGCGCCCAGCCGATCGAAGGGAAAGCGGTCCGTCGGCGTGCCGAGGCCCACGAGATGGGTGACGCGAGGATCCTCTGCGCCAACCGGAATCCCGACCGCGTTGCCGAAGGAGAACCCGCCGACGATCAGCTCGGCCTCCGGGAGCGTGCCCGCGAGCCAGTCGAGCGCCGCGCGCACGTCGTCGCCTTCGCCGACGCCATCACTGAAGCGGCCGCCGGACGCCCCCACCCCCCGGAAGTTGAACCGCAGCACACCGTACCCCAGCGCCTCGAGCGCCTTGGCCGCGCGGTAGACGACCTTGTTGTGCATCGTCCCGCCGTGGGTGGGGAGGGGATGGCAGACGACGGCCGCGCGCGGTGGAGCGCCGCCCGCCGGCTGCCGGGCGGGGCGAAACAGCGCCTCCAGCCGCCCGGCCGGTCCATCGAACGTGAAGGTTCCGAGCGGGGCCTGCACTGCGGCACGTTCTAGTCGGTGTCCCGGCTTCCCGCAAGGTGACAGGTGCGCCGGACGCTCGCTGAGTTCTACACTTCGGCCATGGGCAGACGGATCATCCCGGAGGTGACCGATGGGCGGGTGGTCCGCCCGGCAGCTGTGTTCGGCCCGATTGCCGACTCGTATGCGGCTTCCCGTCCGGGCTACCCGTCCGAACTGTTCGACGCCATCTGGCACCGCTTGGCGTCCGTCTCGCCCCTGGCGGCCGATGTGGCGGCGGGCAGCGGCATCGCGACCGAGGCGCTCGTCAGCCGGGGCGCCCGCACGCTGGCGATCGAGCCGGCCCGGCAAATGGCCGCTCACGCCTCCGTCCGGCTCGCCCGGCGGGCGGGGTGGCTGGGTGCGGTCCAGGCCCGAGCCGAGGCGCTGCCGCTCGCGCCCGGGCGGCTCGATCTGGTAACGGTTGCGCAGGCATTTCATTGGCTCGATCCAGTGGCCGCGCTGGCGGAATTCGCGACGGCGCTCAGGTCCGGCGGCGTTCTGGCGGTCTTCTGGAACGTGACCGAAGAGGATGACTTCAGCCGCGCGGTGGTCGGGCTGATCGAACGCTACAACCCGATTTGTAAGCGGCCGGTCACCGTCGCCATGCGATCCACCCCGTTGGCACTGAACCGGAATCGGGCCTTTGCCACCGAGCGGCCACTCGAATTCGCCCACACGCGCCGCCTGTCGCTGGATCAGTACCTGACCTACGCACGATCGTGGTCGTATGTCGGGGGTTCCTTGTCGGCATCCGACCTGGCGTCGTTTGAAAGGGAGCTCCGGACGATGTTCGCGGAACACAACGCCGGGGGCGCGAGGGAGGAGCACCTGAGCGCCGTCCTGCATCTGGCGAGACGGACGTGATTGCCCGGCGGGCGGCGGCATCTATCTTCGCCGACCGTGTCCCGGCATCCTCTCATTCCCTCGCGCAACGCCGGCCGAGGCCCCGCGTGACGCCCCGTCGCTCCCGCCCCACGACGCAGGACCAGCTGGGGATGCCGCTGGCGGAAGATCCGGTCGCTCCGCCACCGCGGGCGGCCCCATCTGCCGCGCCGGCCAGCGAGGCCGCGCCGGCTCCGTCGTCGCCGGCCTCTGATGAGCCGCCGATGATCATCGCCCGCGGGCTCACGAAATCGTACGGCAGCGACCCGGTCGTCCAGGGGATCGACTTCGAGGTCGAGCGGGGCACCTGCGTGGGGATCCTGGGACCCAACGGCGCCGGCAAGACCACCACCATCAACATGATCTGCTGCTTCGTGCGGGTGACCGGGGGCACACTTTCGGTGCTGGGTCATTCGGTGGGTGGCGACCAGCGCGGCATCAAGCGGCGGCTGGGGGTCGTCTCGCAGGACAACAATCTCGACCCCGACCTCACGGTCAGGAACAATCTGCTGATCTACGGCCGCTATTTCGGCTTGCCCCGCGCCGAGCGGCAGCGGCGGGCCGACGAGCTGCTGGGGTTCGTCCAGCTGGACGAGAAACGGGATGCCCACATCCGCCAACTCTCGGGCGGGATGCGCCGCCGCCTGACGCTGGCGCGGGCGCTCATCTCGAGCCCCGAGCTGCTGGTGCTGGACGAGCCGACGACGGGACTCGATCCGCAGGCCCGTCACGTCGTCTGGCAGAAGCTCCGGGCGCTGGGGCGGGCCGGCGTGACGATGCTGCTCTCCACTCACTACATGGACGAGGCCGCCCAACTCTGCGACCGGTTGCTGATCATGGACAGCGGCCGCATCATCGCGCGCGGCACGCCCGCGGGATTGATCGAGGAACACATCGGGGCCGAGGTGATCGAACTGTTTCCGCGCGCGGCCAGCCCCGCTCACCACGCCGCCGCCGTCACGGCGCTGAGCCGGGCGGCGGATCACGTCGAGCGCACCGGGGATGAGGTGTACGGCTTCTTTCGCGCGGCCGACGGCGCCCGCGCCGTCCTGCCCGAGCTGGTGGGCCTCGACTTTCTCCACCGTCATGCGACCCTGGAGGACGTCTTCCTCAAGCTGACCGGCCGGGAACTCCGCGACTGATCACCTCGACGGCCCCCGCGATGGCGATCCGCCGGGCGTCCCGCGTCTGGCGGCGGAACTACGAGTCGTGGAAGGATTTCGCGTTCTCGTCGCTGATCGGCACGTTCGCCGAGCCGGTCCTGTTCTTCGTCGCGCTGGGCTATGGATTGGGGCGGTTCGTCTCCGACATCGGGGGCCAGCCGTTCGTGGCCTTCCTCGCGCCCGGCCTGATGGCGTCGACGGCGATGAATTCGGCCGCGTTCGAGACCACCTTCGGCTCATTCACGCGGCTGTCCGAGCAGCGCACCTACGAGGCGATCGTGATGACCCCCATCTCCGTCGGGGAAGTGGTCGGCGGGGACATCCTCTGGGCGGCGTCGAAGAGCGTGCTCGGCGCGGCCGTCATTCTCGCCATCATGTGGCCGCTGGGGCTGATCGCTTCGCCATGGGCCGCGCTCAACCTGCCGCTCGCCTTCGGGGTCGGCATCCTCTTCGGCGCGCTGGGGATGATCTGGACCTCGCTCGCCCCCTCGTACACGTTCTTCAACTACTTCTTCACCCTGGTACTGGGCGTGATGTTCATGTTCAGCGGCGTCTTCTTCCCGTTGACGGGGCTGCCCGAGTGGGCGGTCTGGGCGGCGTGGGCCTCACCGTTGACCCATGCCGTGATCCTGATGCGGGCGCTGACGAGCGGTCGGCTGGATGCCACGCTGTGGATCGACCTCGTCTGGCTCGCGGCGGTGACGCCGGTACTCGTCTGGATCGCGGTGCGGCTGATCCGGCGCCGCCTGATCCGGTGACGGGGGAAAGCCTCAGCGTCCTCAAAGCGATCGGGACGGATCGCCGCCAGGGCGCGGCCGCGATCGCGGCGGATCTCATCACCTGGGGAGAGAAGTGGGGGAGCGCCGGCGCGGGCGCTCCGGGGGCGGCCATCACGTCGCTCACCACGCTCGCCCGGGCGCAGAGCGCGCTCGCGCCGGTGCTCCGGATCGCCAACGATTTTCTCATCGAACTCGAACGGCGCGACGGCGCCGACGCGGCCACCTGCCGGCGGGCGATCGCCCAGAGCGCCGAGGGGTGGCGCCGGCGACTGGCCGCGGCCCGCGACGCGCTCAGCCTCCACCTGCGCCGCGCGCTGGAGAGCGTTTCGACGATCTACACCTACTCGGCGTCGAGCTCCGTCCAGCGCGCACTCGAGGATCATGCGGCGGCGGGCCAGTGGTTCCGGGTCGTCTGCTCCGAAGGGCGGCCGGGTGGGGAAGGGACCGCGATGGCCGCGTACCTCGCCCGCCGCGGAATCCCGGTGCGGCTCGGGACCGATGTCTGGCTGTGGGGCGCGCTCGAGGAGCAGGAGGGGGCGCTCGTTCTGGGCGCGGATGCGCTCATGCCGGTGCGCTGGATCAACAAGCTGGGCACCGGCGATCTGGCGGAGCGGGCGCGGGCCAAGGGACTGCCCGTGCTGGTCGCTGCCGACACCAGCAAGTGGCTGCCCCCGGCCCTGGCGGCGCTGCCGCGAGCGTACGAGCGCGAGCCGACCGAAATCCTCCGCCGCCGGCCGGCAGCGCTCGAGGCGGTCAATCCCGGATTCGAGGAGATCCCCTACGCCGCGCTCGACCTGCTGATCACCGAACGCGGACCGACGCGGGCTCGGGATCTCCACACCGGCGAGGTGCCGGTGGCTAGGGCGCTCCGCTGAGCTGAGCCAGGGCGGCTGGGAGCTCACGTTCCAGCGCGGCGAGGTCCGCGATGTCCCAGGCGAAATCGCGGGCCGTTCCGTCGGTGACGTGCCAGAGCCGGCCGCGAACCACGGAGAGGTCGAGGGCCGCCGCCGCCGCGAGGGCGTAAAGACGAAGCTGACCTTCGTGCTGGTCTTCCAATCCGTCAGCGGGCGCGCCGAATTTGTAGTCCCACACCCACCACGCGCCGTCGGCGCTCTGCCAGAGGCAGTCGATCGTCCCAGCGATCACGCCGCCGCCCGGAAGGTGGAGCCGGAAGGGGTGTTCGCGGGCCACCTGGCGCGCTGGTCGCAATGCGGGCCAGAGAGTGTCGGTGATGAACTTCGCCAGCCTCGCCACGTCGGGCGGGGCCACTCCTGTCGCCGTCAGCCAGGCCGGCAGGTCGAAGCCGGTAGCTGGATCGAGCGGGACGCGCTCGAGAGCCACATGGCCGACGGCGCCCCGGAGAAGAGCCGTGGTCAGGGCGCCGTCCGTAACCCCGGGAGATCCGGCAAATGCGGCCGCCGGAACTCCGGCCAGCATGGCGGCGACCGTGCGGGCGTCGTACCACCCCGGCGCCGCTGGCAGCGGTTCCCGATAGGGTTCACCGGGAGGCGCCGCGAAAGGCTGGCGGTCCGTTCCGGCGGCGAACACCGCCCGCCAGTCCGCCAGGGGCAGGCGTTGAACTCTCTCCACCTCGGCCGCGCCGCCTTCGGTCAGGTAGGATTCGACCGCAGCCAGCCAGTTTGCTCCCGTCCGCGCAGAGGCCGACAGGATGAGATGCTGTTCCGCACGCGTCGCCGCGACGTAGAGAAGCCGGGCTTCCTCGGCTCGTCCGGCGCGGGCAGCGGTCTCGCAGGCCAGCATGTGGGACCGCGTGGGAGACCAGTCCTCAGAGGCGTCATCCCAGCACTGGGCCACCACGCCGTATTCCTCGTGAAAGGCGATGCGGGGCCAGCCCGCGCCCGCGCGGCTCCCTATGTCAGCCGCAACGACGACGGGAAACTCCAGTCCCTTGGCCTGGTGAATCGTCATCAGGCGCAGTTGATCCGGGGTTCCCGGGAGCGCGGCATCGCGGTCACCGGGCGGCGCATCAACTCGCCGCCTGAGCGCGGCGACCCAGTCCGCCAGGAGCGGCTCACCCGAGGCCGGCGCGCGGTCGGCCTGCGTCAGCAGGCGCTGCAGGTTCGCCCGCCGCTGGTCCCGGTCGGGGAGCGCGTCGAGCACGGCGGCGTACGCCGTGCGATCGATCAGCCAGGCCAATGTGGCCCCGGGGGATTCGGAATCGGCGCGGGTCTGCAGCGCATTCAGAAGCCCCAGCGCCCCGAGCAGCCGATCGCGAGCGGGCGTTTCGATCCGTTCCTGGATGGCGCTCTGAGCGAGGTGTTCGCGTAACCGGGGATGGCCACGGCCCTCCACGTCGCGAAGCAGCAGGTAGAGCGCATCGTCGGGCAGACCCACCATGGGGGATCGGAGAAATGCCACCAGCGGCAACGCGGCGGTGGGGAAGAGGGCCGCCTCAATGGCGTGGAGACAATCGAAAACTTCCTGTCGGGCGTAGAACCCACCACCGCCCGAGACAACCACGTCGAAGCCGGCCCGGAGCAGCGCCCGGCGGTACGTCTCCGACGTGGTCAGCTTGCGCATCAGGATCACGATGTCGCCGGGTCGCGCGACGCGTTCCCCGCCGTCCGGATCGGTCAGGATCAGTCGGGCGGGATGTTCGGGGTCGCAGGCGGCCCGCAGCCGGGCCGCCAGCGCCTCGGCCTCCGCGGTGCGAGCGGCATCCGCCGCCGGCTGGTCCGCCTTGTCGGCGGGCAGAGGGCCCGGATCGAGGAACTCCACTGACACGCGTCCGACCGGCTCCCGCTCGCTGCGCTGCGGGAGGTAGGCGATCTCGTCGCGGCGCGAGCCACCCGGCAGGACGCGGGGAAAGAACGCATTAAAGAACTCGAGCAACTCGCGCCGGGAGCGGTGATTCAGTGTCAGCGTGCGGTGGCCGGCCCATGCCCCGGCCGCTTCGATCAATTGCTGGAAATTGGTGACCGCGGCGCCGCGAAAGCCGTAGATGGACTGCTGGCCGTCACCCACCACAAACCACCGCGCGTCGTCGTTGCCGGGCCGCCCGGCGAGCGCCTCGTCGCCAGCGAGCAGGGCTAGGATTTGATGCTGGACAGGATTGGTGTCCTGATGCTCATCCACCAGAATGGCCCGGAACCGGCGCTGGATCTGCCCCCGGAGGTCGTCGCGGCTGATGAGCAGATCACGCACGCCCAGCAGCAGGTCGTCATAGTCGAGCGCCCCCCGGCCGCGGCGCGCGGCGTGATACGCCTCCCGGGCGGAGACCGCCAGGGCGGGCCAGCAGCCGATCTGCGTGTTGTGCGTCAGCTCTCCACGAGCCGCGCACCAGGATGTTGCGGTGGCCCGCACCGCCTTCAGCCAGTCGCCCCCCCATCCCTTCACCCCCTCCAGCAGGTCATTGAGAGCGGAGTCGGTTCCGGACTCGATCCACTCTTCCAGAGCAGCTTCGACGGTGGTGGCCCGTTGCCGCTGTTTCGGCGTGGGCTTTCCCGATTGCAACGCCGCGATGTACGCCTCCACCGCCGCGCGCACCGCCTCGGCGAGCCCATCCAGCTCCGCCGCGACCTCGAGCTGGCGCGACTCGAACCGCACGATCGGCTGGCGCGGTCCCCAGCCCGCCGTGCGCAGAGCGCGCACGAGATTGGCGAGGTCGGCCGTGGCCCCAGCGAGACCCTGCAGTTCGACCGCCACCTCAGCGGCCCGGTCCCCGCTGCGCAGGCCTCGCCGGAGGAGCTCGGAGATGCTCTGCCGCAGGAGGTCAGTGGATTCCTCGTCCGTCAACTGCGCGAACGACGGATCGACCCCGGCCTCCAGCGGATACCGCTGCAGTAGCCAGCGGCAGAACGCGTGAAACGTGTAGATCGGAGCGCTCTCGAGATCGCCAATCCAGCGAGCGCACTGCTCCGCATCCGGTCCGCTGGCGCCATCCGCGTCCAGTCCGGCGTGCGCCGCGAAAGCGTCGGTCGAGAGCGCCTCGCGAATGCGTCGTTTCAGCTCGCCGGCGGCGCGATTGGTGAAGGTGAGACAGAGGATCTCGCGCGGACCGGGTGGAGTCCCGGCGGGACGCGCGAGGTCGGGACTGGCGAGCAACCGGCAGTAGAGGCCGACGAGGGTCCGGGTCTTGCCGGACCCGGCGCCGGCGGACACCACCAGATCACTCGGAAAGGCGAGGATGGCGCGCTGCTCGTCGGTGTATCCGGTCACTCGGGCTCGTCCGGTGGCACGCCCGCCACCGTTGCGATTCTACAACTCCGATTGTAATCGCAATGCTTGCAGGTTGCCGGATCGCGGGGCGAGGGATCGTAGGCTCCACCGGCGGCCTCGAAGATCGTCCGGGCGACCGCCTCGAGGATGTCCTCCGGGGACGGACTGGTCAGCGCGTCGAGGACGGCGGGCTCCCGTACACAGTGGATCGTTCCGCTGACCATCGGCGGCGGGGGCCACCCCGCCGCTGACGCCCAGGCGCGCGCGCCGAGGAAGTAGGCGTAGAGCTGAAAGTGGTCCACGCCGCACGATTCCGGATCCACCGCGGCGCTATCGCTGGGGCCCTTCCGACTGTACTTGTAGTCCACGACCTGCAGGGCGCCGGTCTGCGGATCGCGGTCGAGCCGGTCGATCTGACCGCGGAGAAGCGCCAGGCCATGGGGCGTGGGCACCCGCACGGCCGGGACGTCGGACCCTTCGTCGAACCGCAGCTCGGTCGCCACCGTCTCGCGCCTGCCCCGCAGCTCGGCGTCCGAGAGGTGGCGGAAGTAGCGCGCCAGTTGCCGCGACACGCCCCGCCGAAGAATGCGCCAGACGTGGCGATCGCCCTTCTCATTTCCCGGGATGTTGCGGTCTGCGGCGTCGAGGGCTTCCGCCAGGCGCGGATCGTCCGGCCGGTCGCCAGTCCAGCCCCGGCGATACAGGTCTTCGAGCGCGGCATGGGCGAGCATTCCGAGTTGCCGCGCCTCGGCTTCCAGCGGACTCTCCTCCAGCGGATAGAGCTTCAGGACGTAGCGCTGGAAAAACCGGTGCGGGCAGACGCGCCACGTCTCGAGCGCCGAGGCCGACCAGTGACTGAAGCGTCCGCCCTGGAATTCCTGCTGCAGTCGTCGCGCCACGATCGGATCGAAGTCGGCGTCGTAGCGGCCCCCCGCGCCACGCCGGGCGTCGGGATCGCGACCGAAGAAGGCGGTCCGCTCGCGCTCGATCCGTTGGAGTCGGGCCACCTGCTCGGGATCGATCGCCAGCCGCCATCCGGCTTCGGAAAGCGGCGTCCGAGCCCCGGCGAGGAGACCGACTCCCAGCGCGCTCCGCGCCTGGTCGAACACGAGCGCGGGGACGAGCGGCGCACCCTCCTCGTCCTGCGCCGGGCAGCTCAGCCGCACGATCTCGCGCGTCGCCTGGACGCGTTCGAGCAGCAGCAGCGACGCCTCGTTGGCGTCGGACGCGGCGGTACGGAAGAGCGCGGGCCCGAACGGCCCCGCGCCGAAGCGCGCGTTGAGCGCCTCGCGCTCCGCGTCACCCAGAAGGGCATGCCCGGCCGCCGACCGGATCAGCGCCCCCTCGGCCAGCCCCACGATGGCGGTGCAGCGGAACGCGAGGCCGCGGGCATCCCAGGGGGAGAGCAGCTCGACCCCCCGGCCTGCCTGCCCCGCCTTCGTGGTGGTCCCGGCGAGAGCACCCAGCAGCAGCCGGCGGTGCGCCCGCCATCCGAGTCCGGGCCCATCCCATCGTCCTAGCGCGACGAGGTACCGTTCGAGTTCTCCGAGAGCTTCAACCCATCCGTCCCACGCACGCCCGCTGATCCCCGGCGCCCCCGGCGCGAGGCCCGCACCGGCGAGCACCTGAGCGAACCGCTGCCAGAACTCTGCCGGGCTGTGTTCCCTTCCTCCCAGCCGATCGAGCAGATGGCACACGATCCCCAGCGCCCGGCCCTCCGGCTGGTTCTTCAGGGCCGTTTGCCAGTCGGCGGCCGAGGCCGCACCCGCCGGGCCTCTCGCGAGCAGCGGGGCGAGGCCGGCACTGTCGAGCGCTCCGGTCAGGGGCGACGCCGCCCAAGCCTTCAAGTCATCCCGCCGAAAGCCGTTTTCCAGCAGTCGGAAGGGACGGAGCATCGCGGCGAACAGCGGCGTTTCGGTCAGGGGCGCGAAGCGGCGGGCGTGGTAGGTCACCCCATGCCGGCCGAAGGCCCTGGCAATCGCGGGCCAGTACCCGCGGCCCCCGGCGACGACGACCCCGATCTCCTCGAGCCGCACCCCGCGACGCGCCTGCTCCGCGACCCACTCCGCCAGCCGGCACACTTCGTCTTCGGGGTCGGCCGCCAGCACGAGCTCCACCCCGCCATCCACCGGCCCGGCCGCTCCCGCGGCTCCCTGTTCCCGGCCGAAGCGCGCGAGCAGAACGTCGCGGGCGGGGTTCGGCGAAACCCCCGGATCGCCCGGCTCGTTGTTCTCCGGATAAAATGTGATCTCGATGTCGAGCCCGGGATCGGCAAGCTCCTCCCACGCCTTGATGTAAGGATAGACATAGGCATAGGGGGCGGCATTGTCCGGGTCGAACGGAACCTTGATCCTGACGGTCCGGCTCCGGCGGGCGAGCGCACGCAATAACTCGCCCTGGAGCTGCGTCACGTCGGTCAGCCCCTCGACGACCAGGTCGTCGATCCCGCCGGGCGGCCACGCGCCCGCCGTGATGGCCGCGGCCGCCGCCTGGACCGTGGCGGCGTCGTCCCACCAGCCGCCGGCAGCGAGCCGCGATTCGTAGGCATGCAGCGCGGCGGCCAGCGCGGTCAGGCGGCGGCGGCCGGGAGTTGCCTGGGCAAGCTGCTCCGCCGTAAGGCCCGCCTGGCGCAGTTCGGCCAGCGCCGCGCCAAGCGCGCGGGGAGTCCCCGCCGCGCCGATGCCGGGTCCGAAGAGCTGCCGGACCGCAGGTTCCAGCTCGTCGATCAGCTCCGCCATGAGCACGTCGCGGGCGGCTCCCTCCAGCTGCGGCCGGGGCGCCCGGTCGCAGGCCGCGGCGCGCTCGGCCACGTCGCGGAGCGTCGCCACGTCCCGCGTCCAGACCGTGCGCGCGGCGAGTGCGCCGCCCGCGGGCCCCTCCCCGGCGGTGCGCACCAGCCGGTCGGCGGCCGCCGCGGCCGCCGCCCGTGTCGGCACGATGATCAGCATCGGGCGATTCTATCCGCCGGGTCTGACAACGCCAGCCGCGCTATCTTCCCGCCGTGCGCGTTCCCCCTCACGTCTTCCGCGAGTACGACATCCGCGGCCTGGTGGACGAGGACCTCCGTCCCGACGCGGTGCGGGCGATTGGACGCGCCTTTGCCACGTTCATGGCGCGCGCGCTCGCCCTGCCCACCCCGACGCTGGCCCTGGGACGCGACGTGCGGCCCTCCTCCGGCCGGTTGCGCGATGAGCTCGCCGACGGGATGACAGCCGCCGGGGCGCGCGTGCTCGACATCGGCGTCGTTCCCACCCCGGTGCTCTATTACGCCTGCCAGCACCTCGACACGGACGGCGGGGTGATGATCACCGGCAGCCACAACCCCGCCGAGTACAACGGCTTCAAGCTGAATCACCGGCTGCTGCCGCTCTCCGGCAAGGAGATCCAGGACGTGCTGCGGCTGATCGAAGCCGACGATTTCGCCACCGGCGAGGGCGCGTCTGACGCGGTCGAGGTGACGAGCAGCTACTGCGAGATGGTGGCCGGCCGGGTCGAGCTGTCGCGACCCCTGACCGTCGTGCTCGACTCCGCTAACGCCTGCGGCGCGCTGTTCGCGGCTGATCTCCTGGAACGCGTCGGCGCCACCGTCGACCGGCTCTATGACACGGTGGACGGCACGTTCCCCAACCATCACCCCGATCCGACGGTGGATGCCTATGTCGCGGATCTCAAGTCCCGGGTGATCGAGATCGGGGCCGATTTAGGGATCGGCCTGGACGGCGACTGCGACCGGATCGGGGCGGTGGATCACACCGGGCGGCTGATCCGCGGCGATCAGTTGACCGCGATCTTCGCCCGGGCCCAGCTCGAGCGGACCCCCGGCGCGACGATCCTCTTCGACGTGAAGTCGTCCCGTGCGCTGGAGGAAGACATCCGCGCCCACGGCGGCACGCCGCTGATGTGGAAGACGGGCCATAGTCTCGCCAAGCAGAAGATGCTGGCCGACAGCATCCCGTTCGGCGGCGAGATGAGCGGTCACCTCTTCTTCTTTGACGACTATTTCGGCTTCGACGATGCCATCTACGCCGCCTGCCGGCTCTGCGCCATCATCGCCGGGGCGGGGGAGTCGCTGGCCGCGATGGTGGACACGCTCCACCAGTATGCCGCCACGCCCGAGATCCGGGTCGACACGACCGAGGAGAAGAAGTGGGCCCTGGTCGACGCCGCCCGGGCCCATTTCGGCGCCCGCTACGAGACGGTGAACCTCGACGGCGTCCGGATCACGTTTCCCGCCGGCTGGGCCCTGCTGCGCGCGTCCAATACCCAGCCGGTCGTGGTCGTGCGCGCCGAAGGGGAGACCGTCGACGATCTGGAACGGATCACGGCCGAGCTACAGGCCTTCCTCTCCACTGAGGGAATCTCCGATGTCTCCTGGACCAGCTGACCCGGGTTCCGGCATGAGCCGCCGTGGAGGAGTGATCCTCGGCGTCGGCGTCATGGCGCTGTTCTTCATTCTCGGGGCGGCGGTCAACACGACCGTCGAGGCGCTGTGGTTCGAGGAATTGGGATTCGGCAGCGTCTACTGGACGGCGTTCCGCACCCGGCTGGTCGTGCGCCTCATCGCCGGGCTGGTGATCCTCGGGTTCTTCTTCGCCAACCTGCGGGTGGCGTCCCGCTCGTTCAGCTCCATCCGACGCCGGATCTCGAACATCGAGTTTCACGAGGAGATCCCCGCCCGCTACCTCAATCTGACGGCGCTGGCGGGCGCGACCTTCCTCGCGTTCCTCTTCAGCGCCGCCGTCAGCAGCCGCTGGCTGGACATTCTTGCCTGGATCCATCAGGCCCCGTTCGACACGGTCGATCCGGTGTTCGGGAAGAACATCGCCTTCTACGTTTTCTCGCTGCCCCTGTACCGCCACCTCCAGAGCCTCGCGCTGCTGCTGGTCATCGCGGCCATCGTCATTCTCGGGGTGGTGTACGTCACCAGCGGGGGGCTCGAGTTCGTCAACAATCGCCTCCGCTTCCGCGAGCGGCCGTTGCGGCATCTGGGCGTGAACGTGGCGCTGCTGCTGCTGATTCTGGCCTGGGGCTACCGGCTGGATCTTTACGAGCTCGTCTACTCGACGCGGGGCGTCGTGTACGGCGCATCCTATACCGACATTCACGCCCAGATGCTGGGGTTCCAGGTGCTGCTGGCGCTGGCGCTGGCGGGTTTCGGGCTGGTCGTCTACGACCTCGTGCGCGGCCGCTTCAAGCTCACGCTGACCGCGCTCGGGGCGCTGGTCATCGGGATCGTGTTGTTCAAGGGGCTCTATCCCAACGCCATCCAGCAGTTCGAGGTGGAGCCCAACGAGATCGGCAAGGAGGCGCCCTACATCGCCCGCAACATCGCCCATACCCGGGCGGCCTATGATCTGAACGCGATCGTCGAGCGCCCCTTCGCGGCGGCGGAGATCCCCGCCGTGGCGGACCTCGAGGCGGCCGGCCAGACGCTGGCCAATATCCGGCTCTGGGACTGGCGCCCGCTGCTCGACTCGTACAGCCAGCTTCAGGAGATCCGCCTCTATTACGAATTCGAGGACGTCGACGTCGATCGCTACGACCTGGGCGCGGGGCCGCAGCAGGTGATGCTGGCGGCGCGCGAGATGGCGGTCGAAGAGCTCGCGCCGGACGTCCAGACGTGGCAGAACCTCCATCTCATCTTCACCCATGGGTACGGGCTGGTGATGAGCCCCGTCAACGCGGTGACGCCGGAGGGGCTGCCGCAGTTCTTCCTCAGCGACATCCCGCCCTCGGCGCCGGACTCGCTGGCCGCCGTGCTCACCGTCGATCGCCCGGAGATCTACTACGGGGAGCGGACGGCCGACTACGTGCTCGCCGCCACCCGCGCGCAGGAGTTCGACTTTCCCCAGGGGGATCAGAACATCTACACGTCGTATCAGGGGACCGGCGGGCTGCCGGTCGATGCGTGGTGGCGGCGGGCGGTCTTCGGCTGGTACCTGGGGTCGCTCAAATTTCTCTTGACCGACGAGATCATGCCGGAGAGCCGGCTGCTGCTGTTCCGCCAGATCCGGCTGCGCGCCGCCCGCATCGCGCCGTTCCTGGAGTACGACGCCGACCCCTATCTGGTGCTGCTCGGCGGCCGGCTGCTCTGGGTCCAGGACGCCTATCTCACGTCCGACCGGTATCCCTACTCGGAGCCCGTCACGGCATTCGGCGGGCGGCGGCTCAACTA
This sequence comes from Gemmatimonadota bacterium, assembly GCA_046262555.1. Classification (GTDB taxonomy): domain Bacteria; phylum Gemmatimonadota; class Gemmatimonadetes; order JACCXV01; family JAHWKZ01; genus JBHENR01. Next base: position 21,495 of record JBHENR010000181.1, read on the forward strand.
CATCCGCAACAGCGTCAAGGTGGTGATCGATGCGTACGACGGCGACGTGTCGTTCTATGCCTGGGATCCGGCCGACCCGCTGCTGCGGACGTATGCCAACGTCTTCCCTGAACTCTTCACGCCGCGCGACGCCATGCCTGAGGGCCTCGAAGCCCACATGCGGTTTCCCGAGGATCTCTTCACCATCCAGGCCGACGTGCTGCGCGCCTATCACATGCAGGACCCGCGCGTGTTCTACAACCGCGAGGACCTGTGGAACTTCCCCAACGAGGTGCATCAGGGGACGTCGACGCCGATGGAGCCGTATTACGTGCTGCTGAGGCTCCCCGACGACGAAACGCTGGCATTCCAGCTCGTCCAGCCGTTCACGCCCGCGCGGCGTGACAACATGATCGCGCTGCTGGCCGCCAAGAGCGATCCAGCCGACTACGGGCGCCGCGTCGTCTACCAGTTTCCCAAGGATCGGTTGATCTACGGCCCGATGCAGATCGAGGCGCGGATCGATCAGGACCCGGTGATCAGCCAGCAGATCACGCTCTGGAGCCAGAAGGGGTCGAGCGTCATCCGCGGCAGCCTGCTCGTCATCCCCATCGGGGAGGCGATTCTCTACGTCGAGCCGCTGTTCCTCCAGGCCCAGCAGAGCCAGCTCCCGGAGCTCACCCGGGTCATCGTCACCTATGGCTCGAACATCGTCATGGAGCCCACGCTGGAAGACGCCATGGCCGCGCTCATCCGCGAGTCCGGCGGGGGAGCATTCGCCGGGGTCGGCGGGACGCCGGACGCCGCGTCCGGAATGGTCACGACCGCTCCTGGGGCAGGTCCCGCGGTCGGTCCCCCCGGCGGAAGCCCGCCGACGGGCCCGGCGGCGCCGGCCGAGGCTCCCGCGCTCGCCCGTCAGGCGCAGGCCGCCTACCAGCGTGCCGTCGCCGCCCAGCGCCGCGGCGATTGGGCGGCCTACGGCGCCGCGCTCGAGGACCTGGGACGGATTCTGGAGCAGCTCGCGGGCTCGACCTAAGAGGCCCCACCCGGCGCATGGAACCGCCCGTCGCGCAGGTCTATCTTCGGGCGCGATTCCACTTTTCCTCTTCGACCCGGCCGCGGAGACGCGCATGAAAATCCACGAGTACCAGGCGCGCGAGATCTTCCGCCGCCATGGCCTGCCGGTGCCGCCCGAACGGGTGGCGTCCACGCCCGATGAGGCGGCGGACGCGGCCCGCGCCTTGGGCGGCGCGGTCGTCATCAAGGCGCAGGTGCACGCCGGCGGCCGCGGCAAGGCGGGCGGAGTGAAGCTGGCCGATACGCCAGAGGGGGCGCGCGAAGCGGCGGGCAGGATCCTTGGCATGACGATCAAGGACCTGCCGGTGGGCAAGGTCCTCATCGCTCCCGCGGTCGAGATCGGGGAAGAGGCCTACGCCGGCATCATCGTGGATCGCGCCTCCCAGCGACCGGTGTTGATGGTGAGCGCCGCCGGTGGCATCGACATCGAGGACGTCGCCCGCGACACGCCGGAAAAAATCCACCAGGTGGCGATCGACCCCCGCTATGGCCTGCTGCCGCACGAAGCGCTGGGCCTGGGGTTTGCGCTCTACCGCGACCTGGCCCGTGCGCGGGCGGCGGCGCGGATCTTCCAGCAGCTCTACGCCGCCTTCCTGGCGGTCGACGGCTCGCTGGCCGAGATCAATCCGCTCGTCACCCTGCCTGATGGGTCGCTCCAGGCGATCGACGCGAAGATGACGCTCGACGACAACGCCCTGTTCCGGCATCCGGAGCTGGAGGCGCTGCGCGATCCGACCGCCGAGGAGCCCTCGGAGACGGAGGCCCGGCAGAAAAACCTCTCGTTCGTGAAGCTCGACGGCACCATCGGCTGCATCGTCAACGGCGCCGGCCTGGCGATGGCGACGATGGATCTCGTCAAGTATCACGGCGCCGAGCCGGCCAACTTTCTCGACATCGGCGGGTCGTCGAATCCCGAGAAGGTCGTCGATGCGATGCGGATCATTCTGGCGGATCCGAACGTCAAGGCGATCCTGTTCAACATCTTCGGCGGGATCACCCGCTGCGACGACGTGGCCAACGGCATCGTGGCCGCGCTGGAGCGGCTCGAGGTCGGCGTGCCGGTCGTCATCCGCCTCACCGGTACCAATGAGGCCGAGGCGCTGCGCATTCTGGAGGAGGTAAACCTTCCGGCGACGAATTCGATGGACGAGGTCGTCCAGCGGGCGATCGCGCTCGCGGAGGGCGCGGCTTGAGCATTCTCATCGGCACCGAGACGCGGGTCATCGTGCAGGGCATCACCGGCCGCGACGGCTCGTTCCACGCCCGCCAGATGCTCGAGTACGGCACCAGGATCGTGGGTGGGGTCGTGCCCGGCAAGGGCGGCCAGACGTTCGACGGGGGAGTCCCCATCTTCGACACCATGGCGGCCGCCTGTGCCGCGACGGACGCCAATACGTCCGTCATTTACGTGCCGCCGGCGTTTGCCGCCGACGCGATCTTCGAAGCGGCGGACTCCGGGGTCGAGCTGGTGGTGGCGATCACCGAAGGGATCCCCGTGCTCGACATGACCAGGGCCATCGAATATCTCGGCGAGCGGGAGGTGCGGCTGATTGGACCGAACTGCCCGGGCCTCATCAGCCCCGGGCGCTCGAAGGTTGGCATCCTGCCGGGCCAGATCTGCCGGCCGGGCCCGGTGGGGGTCGTCTCGCGCAGCGGCACGCTGACCTATGAGGTGATCCATCATCTCACGGCGGCCGACATCGGCCAGTCCACCTGCGTCGGGATCGGCGGCGATCCGATCATCGGGACCAGCTTCATCGACTGCCTCGAGCGATTCGAGGCCGATGCGGAAACCCGTGCCGTCGTCATGATCGGCGAGATCGGCGGCACCGACGAACAATTGGCGGCGGCGTTCGTGGCCGACCACATGCGTACTCCCGTCGTCGGGTTCATCGCGGGGCAGACCGCGCCGCCGGGCCGGCGGATGGGTCACGCCGGCGCGATCATCAGCGGCAGCGAAGGGACGGCCGCCGAGAAGATGGCCGCGTTCCGAGAGCACGGGATCGCGGTCGCCGATCGCCCCGCCGACATCGTGGCGCTGGTCCGCGGCGCCCTTGGCTGAGCCCATTCTGACGGCTGCGCAGGTGGCCCCGCCGCTGGCGGC
>JBHENR010000182.1:0-7270 GCA_046262555.1 Gemmatimonadota bacterium
GCTCAGGTGATGGGGGAGATCACCGCGCTCTGCGACCGCCTCCGCGCCGAGGACCCGGCGCTGGAGATCGCGGCGCGGGCCACCGTCGTGCGGCAGCCGTTCGAGGCGCCGGACGAGGGGGCGCTGGTTCCGGCCCTCGCCGCAGCCGCCCGCGACGTGTTGGGCCGCGAACCGGAGCGAATCGGGGTCGCCTTCTGGATGGACGCCGCGCTCTACGGTGCGGCCGGGGTCGAGACGGCCGTCATCGGCCCCAGCGGGGCGGGCGCCCACGCCGCCGAGGAGTGGGTGGATCTCGCCTCCTGCCACCAGGTCGCCGCGATCCTGGCGCGCGCGGCGACGGCCTACTGTACCTCCCCGAGATCATAGATCGAGAAATCAAGCTGCCGAGCCGCTGTCCTCAGTCGGCGATCGTAGCTGGCCAGCACGACCTCCTGTCCCTGCCGCCGCAGGAAGTCCATGGACGCGAGATGCAGGGCGTCGAGCGTGCGTACCGGCTTTGGAAAGGGATCGAGCGCACGGACGAGGATCGACGGCCCCAGCTCGATCATCGCCACGCGACCCGTGAGCTGTCGCACAGCCTCTCCCAGCGTTTCCGAACGACCCCGTGCGTTGACTCGATTCCAGATCTCGTACTCCAGGAGCCGACTGGCGACCAGCGCCTCTTCCCAGAGGCTGCCCGGCGGTGATCGATCCTCGGTCAGCAGGTGCGCGAGGGCTACCGAGGTCTCGAGATAAATCACCGATCTTCGCGATCCTGCTCGAGCTCTCGCTCCAACTCGGCGTAGGACATGATCGGACAACGCGGAGGCGGTCCCTCGGCAGCCAGGAGTGGCGGCTTCAACCAGCCCTTCCGAATCAAATCCTCCAGCAGGGCGTCAGACAATAGCGGGCTGCGGCCCTCCCGCGGAGGGACGAGTTCGGCGACTATCCGGTCCCGATCCGTGACCAGCACGGTTTCGCCGGACGCCGCCAGACGGACGTATTCACTGAGCTTGTTCTTGAGGACTTTGAGGCCTACGGAGCGCATGGCGACAAGGTAGCTTCCAGAAGCCACCTTAGCAATTCCGGGAGTAGCACCCCACGCAAAAGGGGCGGCTCCTCGCCGCCCCCCGCTTGAAACCGATGTTCTCCCGCCGTCCTACCGCGCGCCAACCTCCGCCTCGGCCTTGACGCCGGGCTCGGATTCGGCCGGCACCCGCATCGCCTGAATCAGCAGCTCGGCCGTCTCGGGCCGGGTGAACTCGGGCGGCGGCATCTCGCCCGCCTGGAGCATCTCCCGCACCTTGGTGCCGCTCAGGAACACGTGGTGCTCCGTGCCGTGCGGGCACGTCTTGGTGGTCCCCATGTGGCCGCAGGCGCGGCAGAAGAACGAGTGCTCGAACTTGAGCGGCAGGATGCCCAGCTCTTCGGGCGTGAACTGGTCGAAGATCTCCTGCGCCTCGTAGGTGCCGTAGTAGGTGCCCACGCCGGCATGGTCGCGGCCCACGATGAAATGGGTGCAGCCGTAGTTCTTGCGGCAGAGCGCGTGGAAGATCGCCTCGCGCGGCCCGGCATACCGCATCGCCGCCGGGAACACCGCCAGCAGCGTCCGGTCCATCGGGTAATAGTTCTGCAGAATCTTCTCGTAGGTCAGCATCCGGACGTCCGCCGAGACATCGTCGGACTTGGTCGAGCCGACCAGCGGGTGGACCAGCAGGCCGTCCACCATCTCGAGCGCCGTCTTCTGCAGGTACTCGTGCGCGCGGTGAATGGGGTTCCGGGTCTGGAACGCAACCACGCTTTTCCAGCCGCGGGCGTCGATCTGGGCCCGGGTCTCGCGCGGCGTGAGCCGGTAGGAGCCGAACTCCTCGAGCCCCGGACGGGTGATCACCCACACCGGGCCGCCCAACAGCACGTCACCCTGCGCGTACAGCCGCGCCACCCCGGGATGCGCCGCGTCGGTCGTGCCGAACACCTTCTCGGCCTCGCGCTGCTTGTCGTAGGTGAAGCGATCGGTGACCTGCATCAGGCCGACCACCGAACCCGCGCCGTCCACCAGGGCGATCTCCTGATTCTCGTCGAGGGCGTCGGCCTGCTCCTGCGAAACCGACAGCGTGATGGGCAGCGGCCAGATGAGGCCGTCGGAGAGGCGCATGCTCTCGACCACGCATTCGTAGTCGAGCCGGCGCATGAAGCCCGTCAGCGGGCTGAGCGCCCCGATGCCGATCATCTCGAGATCGGCGAGCTCGCGCTCGTCGAGGGCGATCTGGGGCAGCTCGTGGATCCGGGCCAGCGCCTCGGCGCGCGCCGCGGCATCCAGCTCCCGGTCGAGCAACTCGCCGCCGTGCGGAATGCTCGGCCCGGTGATCTCGCCGGCCGTCCGGGTGGAGAACTCGGCCCGTCCCTGGCCCGCCGCCAGCGCCGCCGGGATGTAGCCCCGCGCCTCGAGCAGCGCCACGACCGCATCGGCGCTCTGCTCGATTGTCTCCTGACCGGTGTGGCACACCAGATCGGCGTGCTCCGGGATCTCGTACGGGTCGTCGATGCCGGTGAAGTTCTTGATCTCGCCAGCGATCGCCTTCTTGTAGAGGCCCTTCACGTCGCGTTCCACCAGCGTGTCGAGCGGGGCCTCGACGTAGACCTCGAGGAACTCCCCGATCTCGCGGCGGCTGTTGGCCCGCTCGGCGCGATACGGCGAGATGAACGACGACAGCGTGACGACGCCGTTTCGGGTGAGGAGCTTGGCCACGAACGTGACCCGCTCGATGTTCTTGTCGCGATCTTCCTTGGAGAATCCCAGGTCGCGGGTGAGGCTCTGGCGCACGATGTCGCCGTCGAGGTGCTCGGTATAGACACCGCGATCCTTGAGGGTCGCGAGCACCTTGCGTGCGATGGTGGTTTTGCCGGCACACGAGAGTCCCGTGAACCAGACCGTGACGCCCTTAGCCATGACCAACTCCCGCCGGTGAAAGATGAACCCATTGAGGATGTGAAAAACACGCGGAATACAGCCAATGAATATGAGCTTTTGGCGCTTTCCAGCAACTATTCAACGCCTTTCACAGTCGGCGGGACGGGGCGCTCGATCCCTTCGGGCTGGAGCCACCCGCGCAGATCCCGGTCGAGCAGTTCCGACAGCGCCTCGACGTCGGCGCGAAAGGCGTCGGCCATCGCGGCGCGCAGGCCCGGCTCGAGCGGCGGGCGGCGCACGCGGGCCGTGTTGACCCGGCGCAGGCGGCGTTTGGCCTCGGCCCAGCTCCGGCCCAGCGCCAGCCCGGTGACGGAAGCCAGCTCGCGGCCCATCCGGACCAGCGGCGCCGGCGGCCGCTCGATCAGGCGCGCCGGGCCGTGCGCCCGGCGGCGCTTGTTCTCGTTGACGGGGGGGAAGTGCTCGCGGGCGTCGGACTCGACCCCGAGAAACTGCAGCGCCTCCTCGTAGACCGCGCGCGTCTGGGTCTGGAAGTCGTCGAAGACGATGAGCTTGACCTGCTCCCGGGGAAGGTCGGCCAGCAGCCGCACCACCTGCTCGCCCAGCCGGCCGACCCGGGCGTACTGCAGGAACGCGGGTTCGCGGCAGCGGGGTGGGATCCGGCGTCCCGCGGCGCGCGCCGCCTGCAGCTCCCAGGCGACCGCGATATCCGGCTCGTCCTCGTCGTAGGTGTGAAACAGCTGGGAGTGGAGCGACGGAATCATGTCGAGCGGATTGCGCAGCATCACGATCAGCCGGGCATCCGGATTGTAGCGGCGGATGGCGGGAATCGCGGCCTCGGAGAAGAGGTACCACACCGACGCCTCGCCGATCGCCTGGTGCGCCGGGCTCGCCAGCGCGAACAGATCATCATAGGCCGCTCGCGACGGCACCACGACATAGCCGGGAAAGTCGCTGGCGAAGAAGTGGGGCTCCTTCGGCCGTGACAGAAAGACGGCCGGGTGCTCCCGCAGATAACGGCTGAGCGCCGTCGTGCCGCACTTCGGCGCGCCGACGAGGAAGAAGTTCGGCGTCACGGCGCGACCCCGGCGGCCTCAGCCGCGGCGCGGCGCTGCGCGCCCAGCTCGCGCCGGAACGCGAAGTAGACCGGCAGGTTCCCCAGCAGCCGCCGGATTACGGCCGCCAGCAGCAGCAGCCAGGCCATGGCGAGCGCGGTCAGCTCGCCCTGCCACACCAGGTAGCCCGCCACCAGCACCAGCACGATGGCGTTGGCGCCATTGAACCAGCGCAGCATGTTGAGGCTCAGGCCGAGCGGATAGAAGATGAGGAACACCACGCTGATCCACAGCACCACCAGCTGCAGATGGAAGACCGGAATCGCCGCCAGATACTCCGGTTTCGCCAGCCAGAGGATGACCGGGCGGGCGAGCAGCCAGCCCGCTAGCAGCGCGAGGGCGCCACCCAGCGCCATGGGGATCAGGTAGAGCCGCAACAGCCGGTTGAGCTGCTCCAGCTTGCGCCGCGCCCAGAGCGACACCACCTCGGGCGTGAGCGCCGCGGCGATGTTGTCCTGGAGCACCAGCAGCGGCGCCGTGAGCTGCTGCGCCAGGCCATAGATCGCCACCTGCGTCGGCGTGCCGAAGAGACCCAGCAGGAAGACGTCCCCGGGCGTGAACACGATGTTGAGATAGCCCGCCAGGTTGGTGTGGAAGAGCGTTTCCCGGATCATACGGCCGTGGCGCCCCAGCGCGGCGCGCGCGCGCTCGGCCCGGCCCGCGATCAGATGCGGCCGGACGATGCGCAGCATCGCCACCAGCGGCGGCAGCGTGCTCGCGAGCAGGCCGGCAGCCAGGATCGCGACGACGTGCGTCAGCCGGTAGCCGTCCACCGTGAGGAAGTACGCCGCCAGCGCGGCCAGCGTCAAGCCGTTGCCGATCACCTGCGGGATGATGACCGCCGCGAACCGGTCCTTGAGCCGCAGGATCGGCGTATAGACGCCGTGCAGGAACGACAGCACCCGGATGACGGCGTAAATGCGGAACAGGATCGCCAGGCCCGGGTCGTCGTAGAAGCGATCCGCGATCCACGGCGCCAGCAGGAAGATCCCCAGACTGACGACGAGGCTGACCGCGAGATTGAGGCCGATCGAGAGGAGCAGCAGACCGCGCAGTGCGGCGGCGTCCTCCGCCGCTTCGAACTCGGGATAGAACTTGTTGATCAGGTCCTGCACCCGGACGTTGAGGATCGTGCCGATAAAGGCCGGCAGATTCATGACGATGAGGATCTTGCCGTAATCGGCGATGGAGAGCGACTTGGTGAGCAGCGCGGTGCGGCCCAGGCCGAGGACCAGCGAGGCGAGCGACCCGCCGAGGCCGATCGAGAAATTGCGCGCATAGCGCTTGAGCAACGGGGCGTCTTCGTGGCCGGAGGCGAGGCGTCCCCGCAGGCGGTTCTTCACGTCGTCAGGGCGTCGCGTCGCGCCGCCGCCGACGCTGCCGATAGGGATTCTGAACCCGCCGGAGCGTCTCGCGCGCCAAGAGCGCCGCGTGCTCGCGGCGTGACGGCCCGCGCGCGCGGGCGCCGAAGCGCGGGACGTAGCCCAGGCACTCGAGCAGGTCGCCCGTCAGCCACTCGAACAGCTCGATGTCGCGCGGCGAGAGCGTCCGCTCCCACCGGGTCAGCACCGCGGGGTCCGGCGCCTGGCCGACCCGCGCGTGCTGGGCGCTGGAGTACTCCGGCACCTGGAACCCGCCGCCCGCCAGCATCGCCGGGTGCACGGCGAGACCGGCGAAGGCGCTGATCCGCTCCAGCGCGGCCGCCGGCTCCCGCACCACGTCCTCGAGCCGCACCCGCAGCACCCGCGCAGCGAGCGGCGACGACTCGGCGCCCAGTCCATAGGCGAGCTTCTGTCCCCACCACCGGCCCGCCTGGGTGATCGTGTTGGGGCCCCAGTCGAGCGGCAGCACCGACGCCGCCACGGCGCGGCCGTCCCGCACCAGGTGGATCAGGCGCGCTTCGGGGAACAGCGCCAGCAGTGTGGCGGCGTGGGCGGTGTTGTCAGGGGTGTGGTCGATCCAGAATCGGGCCGCGGGTTTGTCCCGGCCCGCGGCGTAGCGGCGGACCAGGTCGAGCAGAAGCGCGGGGTAGGGGGCGGACGGTGCGGCGTCGGCGGAGGGCGCATCCATCGAGGTCCCCTCAGGGGCTGCCTGCCACAGCCGGTACCGGAAATGGTTGCCGATCCGGCGCGCCGCGCGCTCGATGTCGGCCGGGCCCAACGCCGCGGGCAGGCCCGCCAGCACTTCGGTTTTGAACGGGGATTCGGGGGTAGCGACCGCGTCGGGATGCGCGCCGAGCATCGCCCCGAGGAGCGTCGTGCCGCTCCGCCCGCAGCCGCCGATGAAGATGGGGCGCATGAATGGGCGAATATCCTCTCCCATCCCCCTCACGGCCAGCGCTCAGGGCCTGGCGCGCTCCGCCCGCCAGCGGCTCGCCATGGCCAGCCGCTCGCCAATCGGGGGGTGGGTGTAGAGCCAGGTGACGATCCACCCCGGCGGCGCGACCGGCTCGAGGTTGGCGCGGCTGAGGCGCCGCTGCATCGCGAGGTAGTGGGCCGGGTCGCGCGTCAGCTCGAGCGCGGCCCAGTCGGCCTCGGCCTCCATCGCGCGCGACAGCCCGCTCTGGAGCGGACTGGTGGCGAACAGACCGAGGGAGAACGCGAGCCAGAGGAGCGGCAGCCCGGCCGGGTCGCCGGGTCCCGCGATCAGCGGATCGATCCGCGCCTGCCAGCGGGCGAGGCCCGAAAGCGCCCAGGCGGCGGCGAGAATCCCCAGCGCCGCCCAGGCTATGCCGCGCCCAACGTGCCCCCGTGCCGCATGGGCTAGCTCGTGGGCGATCACCACGCGCAGCTCGCCGCGCGGCGTCTGCTCGAGAAGCGTGTCGTACAGCACCACCTGGCGAGTGGCCCCGATCCCGGTGACGTAGGCGTTGGGGCGGCTGGTCCGGCGGCTCGCGTCCATCACCATCACGCGATTGATGTCGAGCCCGGCGCGGGCGCCGAGGCCGCGGATCTCGCGCGTCAGGGCGGGGTCCGAGAGCGGAGTGAAGTCGTGAAACAGCGGATCCACGATGCGCGGGGCGAGAAACACCCCCGCGATCATGATGACGATGCCGGCGCCGGCGCCCGCGCGCCAGCCGCGCCGCGGCCAGCGGGCGAGGCACGCCAGAAACCCCGCCGCGAGCGCGGCCGTCACCGGAATCCAGAACAGCAGGCGTCGAGCGTGATCACCCAGCCACCCGAGAGACCCTTGCGTCGACAGCCCGAAGGCGCGCTCCGCCTGCGAGCCGCTGCCGTAGGCGAGCGGG
>JBHENR010000183.1:0-2601 GCA_046262555.1 Gemmatimonadota bacterium
CGCGTCACGCGCGACGTGGTAGTGGGCGGGCAGGTTGTCATTCCCGCCGGCGCCGCGGTGAGCGGCACGGTGATCGCCATGGATGAGGGCGATCAGAGCGAGGGCTATGGATCGATCACGCTCGAGGCGCGGTCGATCGAAACCCGGGCCGGCACGCGGTCGATCGCCAGTGCGCCGGTTTCAGGCGGCCACTCCTACACGGATCAGAGCTTCCCTGCCAAGGAGACCGCCATCGGTGCCGGTGCGGGTGCGGCCATCGGTGCCATCGTCGGAGGGAAGAAGGGCGCGGCGATCGGTGCCGCGGCCGGTGGCATGGGTGGCGCCGCCATGGGGTCCGCTCGCGCCGACTACGAGGTCGCGATGCCCGCGGGAACGGACATCACGGTCCGCATCACCAACTCAGTGGCCCTGTGAGCGGTTGAGGACACTGTAAAAGGATGACGCGCGGCGGTGAGCCGCGTCCGGGGTCCATTCGGTTGCGCGAATGGGCCCCGGTTTTTTGGCCCGCCATCCCGCCGAACCGCCCCGGCCGCCTGAACACGCCGCAGGCCGGAAGCGTCTAGCCGCCGGAAGCCCCGCAGACGATACTGATCCGTTCAATCCGATCCGGAACAGGGAGGCGATGCATGAACACACGATGGGGTGGCCTGGCGGCGCTGTTGATCGCGGCCGGCCCGCTGGCGGCTCAGGACGAGCTGCCCATTCATACGACGGAGCTCGCCAACGGCCTGGGCGTAATTGTGATCGAGAACCACGCGGTCCCGCTCGTCACGGTCGAGCTCGACGTCAAGAACGGCGCCTACACCGAGACGCCCGAGTACGACGGCCTCTCCCACCTGTACGAGCACATGTTCTTCAAGGCGAACCGGACGATTCCGAGCCAGGAGAAGTACCTGGAACGCATGAACGAGCTGGGAGCTTCCTGGAATGGGACGACGTCGACCGAGCGGGTGAACTACTACGTCACCGTCGGCGTCGGCAGTCTGGAGCCGGCCATGCAGTTCATGGAGGACGCCATACGCTATCCGCTGTTCGATCAGGCCGAGCTCGAACGCGAGCGGCCGGTCGTGCTGGGAGAATACGATCGGGGCGAGTCCAGCCCGTTCTTCCATCTCGGCCGCGCCACCGATACCCTGCTCTGGTCCCCGGAGTACTACTCACACAAGAACGTCATCGGGGACCGCGAGGTGATCGTCACGACCACGCAGGAGAAGATGCGCACGATCCAGCAGCGCTTCTATGTGCCGAACAACACTGCGCTGATCCTATCCGGCGACATCACTCCCGAGCGCGGCTTCGCCCTGGCCGAGGAGATCTTCGGAGACTGGCCGCGCGGCGGAGACCCATTCGCCACCCCCATCGCCGACCCTCCGCCGCTGGCCGAGCCCAGGGCTGTAGTCGTCGAGCAGCCGGTCAACACCGTCACGGTGTCGATCTCGTGGCAGGGCCCGAGTGTGACGGGCGATCCGGAGGCCACCTATGCCGCCGACCTGCTGGCCACGGCGCTCGCCAATCCGACCAGCAAGTTCTACAAGGCGCTGGTCGAAAGCGGCCTCGCCTTCGGGGTCGGGTTCTCGTACTACACGCAGATGCACGTGGGCCCCATCGCGATCCAGGGCCAGACCACCCCCGATAACGCACTGACCCTCCACCGAGCGATGCTGGCGGAGGTCGAGAAGCTGGACGACCCGGGGTACGTGACCGAGGAGGAGCTGGCCGCCGCGAAGACCCAGGTGGAGGTGGCCCAGCTCTACGAGCGCGAGCAAGCCAGCTCGTTCGCGCACACGGTGGGGTTCTGGTGGGCGGTCACCGGCCTCGACTACTACCTCGGCTATGTGGACGGCATGCAGGCGGTCACGCAGGACGACATCGCGGCATTCGCCCGCGCGTACATGATCGGCAAGCCGCACGTCAGCGGGGTGCTGATCGATCCGGAGTCCCGCGCTTCGATCGAGCTCACCGCGAACGACCTGCTGGCGCAGGAGGTGGTCCAGTGAAGCGCGCTTGGGCGATGATCTTCGCGCTGTCGTTGGCAGCGCCGGCGGCGGCCGCCGCGCAGCAAGGGGCGGGCGGGGCCGCCGTATCCGAGTTCTCGGCCGCGGGGATTCCGATCGTCTACAAGCCCATCGAGGCCAACCAGGTGATCGCGGTGCGGCTCTACCTGCGTGGCGGCAGCGCGAACCTCACGGCGGACACCGCGGGGATCGAGAACTTCATGACAGCTGCCGCCACCAGAGGCACCGAGAAGTACACGCGCGACGAGTTCGCCGCGCTCTCGGCGGCGACGGGGACCGCGATCGGTGCGAACGCCAATCCCGACTACACGCTGATCACGCTGCAGGCCGTGAGCGAGCACTGGGAAGAGGCGTGGGATCTATTCACCCAGGCGGCGCTCCATCCGACGTTCCCGGCCGAGGAGGTCGAGCTGGTCCGGGACCAGCTGGTCAACGAGCTCAAGGGCCGGCTCGACAATCCCGACGCCTACCTCGCGCTGCTGGCGAACGAGCAATTCTATGCCGGACACCCCTATGCGAACGATCCGCTGGGTACGGTGGAGGCGGTGGAGGCGATCGCAGCGGAAGACCTGGCGCGCCGCCACGC
>JBHENR010000184.1:0-3061 GCA_046262555.1 Gemmatimonadota bacterium
ACCCGTCGCACTTGTTGCCCCGGCCATCGCCATCGGAGTCCGTCTGGCCGTCGTTGGCGGTTTCCGGGCAGTTATCCTCGCCGTTGGCGACCCCGTCGCCGTCCGAATCGTCGTGGGCATCGTCGTGGGCATTGTTGCCCGTAGGCCCGTTCTCCCCGGCAGAGCCGTCGTCGTCTGCCGGATCCTGAATGACGACGTCGCAGACATCGCCCCGGCCGTAACCGTTGGCGTCCTCCTGGAGCGGATTGAAGCCCCAGATGCAGTTGTCGGTAGCGTTGCTGATCGAGTCGCCATCCTCATCGCCCTCCGGATCGACATCCTCGGGGACACAGGTCACCTCGCCGTCGGCCTGGACCGTCTCCTCGGGTTTTCCCTCGCCTTCCTCGCCGCCGCCGGAGCCGCCGCCGTCACCCGGGTCTCCGTCGATGACGCAGGGATTGCCGCCATCATCGGGCCGCTCGCAGGCGTCGCCGATGCCGTTGCCGTCGGCATCCTCCTGATCCGGGTCGAACGTCCAGGGACAGACGTCCTCGCTGTCGAGCCAGCCGTCGCCGTCGGAGTCGCCGTCTTCTTGCGGCGGCTCATCGATCCAGCCGCAGGCGTCGCCGATCCCGTCGCCGTCATCGTCCGCCTGGTCCGCGTTCGGGGTGCCGGGGCAGTTGTCGATCCAGTCGTCGATCCCGTCCCCGTCCGTGTCGACGGAGTCCGGCGGCTGGGGCGGCTCATCCGTCGTGCCCCCGTCGGCCGCGCCCACGCCCCACGCCTCGGGGGCCGCCGCGCGCCCGTCCGGGCCGAGAGGGCTCTGCGAACAGCCGACCCACAGGAGGCCCAACGGCAGGAGGAAACGGCGCAACTCCAAGCCCCTATTATCGTTCCGGGACCGGCATTTGTCAACTCAGGCCGCTCCGCTGGAGCAGGGTCTCGATCAGTCGGGCGCTCGATGGGTCTGGTTCCGGTGGCGGGGCGGAGCGACGTCGAGATCGTGCGGTTCGAGCGGTTCCGCCAGGAAGGTCACTTCGCTTCGAACCACGTACGGCCGGTGCCGATATCGACCACCACCGGGACGTCGAGTCGGATCGCTCCCTCCATCTCCGCCCGCACCATCGCCCCCAGGGCTTCCGTCGCGTCCGCCGGCACCTCGAAGACGAGCTCGTCGTGGACCGTCAGCACCATGCGGGCGGCGAACGCCTCGCCGGCAAGCCGTTGATGGATCCGGATCATGGCGATCTTGATCAGATCGGCGGCGGTGCCCTGGATCGGGCTGTTGATCGCCGCCCGCTCGGCGAAGGCCCGCATGTTGAAGTTGCGGCTGGCGATCTCCGGCAGATAACGGCGCCGCCCGAGCAGCGTGGTCACGAACCCCTCCCGCCGCGCCTGCTCGATCGTCTCGTCCTGAAACCGCTTGACCCCGGCGAAGCGATCGAAGTACCCGGTGATGAACGCCTTGGCGTCGGCCTGCGGGATGCCCAGCCGGCGGGCCAGGCCGAACGCCCCCATGCCGTAGACGACGCCGAAGTTGACCTCCTTGGCGCGATTGCGGAGCGCCGGCGTAACCTCGTCGGACGGCACGCCGAAGACGAGCGCGGCCGTCTGGCGGTGGATGTCGTGCCCGGCGCGGAACGCCGCCAGCAGGTTCTCGTCCTGCGACAGGTGCGCCAGGATCCGCAGCTCGATCTGGGAGTAGTCGCTGACGAGGAACAGCCAGCCGGGCTCGGACGGGACGAACCCGCGCCGGATCTCCCGCCCCAGCGTAGTACGGTAGGGAATGTTCTGCAGATTGGGCTCGCTCGACGAGAGGCGTCCGCTCGAGGCGACCGTCTGGTTGAAGCTCGAGTGGAGCCGGCCGCTGGTGGCGCTGAGCGCCGCCGGCAGCGCCTCCACGTAGGTGGACTTGAGCTTCGCCAGCTCGCGGTACTCCAGGATCCGACCGGGCAGCTCGTGGTGGGCGGAGAGCGTCTCCAGCACCTCGGCGTCGGTGGAGAGGCCGGTCCGCGTCCGCCGCACGACGGGCAGCTTCAGCTTCTCGAACAGGATCACGCTCAGCTGCTGCGGCGAGTTGAGGTTGAACGGCTCGCCGGCGAGGATGCAGCACTCCCGTTCGAGCGTGGCCAGCTCGTCCACCAGCCGCACGCTCATGGCGCTGAAGAACGGCGCGTCGAGGCCCACGCCCTGCCGCTCGATCGCGGCCAGCACCGCCACCAGCGGCAACTCGACGTCGCGGAATAGCGGCAGCAACCCCTTCTGCTCGAGCTCGGGCAAGAGGCGCAGGTAGAGCCGCAGGGTGACGTCAGCGTCCTCGGAAGCATAGGTCGCGGCGGGCGGGATCTCGACGTCCGCGAACGGCTTGAGCGTCCTGGTGCCGGCCTGCTTCGTCAGCTCGGCGTAAGTGATCGTCTTGTGGCCAAGATACTCCAGCGCCAGCACGTCCAGGCTGTAGGTGCGCCGCGCCGGGTCGAGCAGGTAAGCGGCCAGCATCGTGTCGCCGACGATGCCCTGAACCGTGATGCCCGCCCGCGCCAGCACCAGCAGATCGTACTTCACGTTCTGGCCGACCTTGGGGCAGGCGGGGTCCTCGAGCACCGGGCCGAGCGCGGCCAGCGCGTCGGCGAGCGGCAGGCAGCGTCCGGTGGTGTGACAGACCGGCACGTAGAACGCCTCACCGGGGGCGGTGGCGAAGGAGAGGCCCACGATCTCGGCCTCGAGCGCGTTCAGGCTCGTCGTCTCGAGGTCGAAGCTGAAGACCTCGGCCGCCCGCAGCCGCGCCGCCAGCTGGGTCAGCCCCTCGGCCGTGTCCACCGTCTCGTAGCGGGCCTCCTCCGCGACGTCGGAGCGCCCGCCGCCGAACCGTTCGAGCAGACGGTGGAACTCGAGCTCGGCGAACAGCGCGGTCGCCTTCTCGGGATCCGGCGGCTCGACCTTGAGCGCATCGAGGTCGAGCGCGATGGCGAGGTCGGTGTGGATCGTCACCAGCTCCTTCGACAAGAGCGCCGCCTCGCGGTGCTCGGCCAGGATCGCCCGCTGCCGCGGCGTGCCGACGGCGTCCAGGTTGTCATAGATCCCC
>JBHENR010000185.1:0-3881 GCA_046262555.1 Gemmatimonadota bacterium
CGTTTGATGCCCAGGAGGGTGTTGATGGACCAAATTGCCCGCCTTAGGTTTAGTGGTAGTGTCGCCCCCGATATGGAGCCCACCACCCACCGGAGATTCTCATGCAAGCACGATGGCATCTGTCTGGCGGGGGCCTCGCGCTCCTGAATATCCTGCTCACCGCCGGCACGGTCCTGGCCCAGGGCCCGCCGACCATCGTCGCCGCCGGACGGCTGCCGGGGCAGACGTATACGTTGTCGGTATGGGTGCCGTGACGCGCCGCGGGGGGGCCGTCCTTTCGATCGGTGCGGGGATCGTCCTGGCCGCGCTGTGCGCGGCTCCGCTCGCCGCCCAGAGTCTCAAGGGTCCGCGGCTCCGCGTCGGAGTGATGGATCTCTCCGGCACCGCCATGACGCTCCAGACCGGTTACACGCCCACCACCACGACCACCACGATTTCGATTCCGCCGCCGGCGGAGTTCGCCCGCGGGCTGACGGAGATGCTGACCACCGCCCTCGTCGAGTCCGGCCGCTTCGTCGTGCTCGAGCGGAAGGCGATCCAGCAGGCGCTGTCGGAGCAGGACTTCGGCGCCTCGGGGCGGGTCAACGCCGAGACGGCGCCCGCCATCGGCGCGGCGGTCGGCGCGCAGGTGCTCGTCACCGGCGACATCACCGAATTCAGCTACAACAAATCGAGCGTGGGCGGCAACATCTCCATCCTGCGCTCGGTGACCGGTTCCGCCGAGCGTCTGAAAGCGATGGTGGCGCTCGACATCCGGCTGATCGACGCGGTGACGGGGGAAGTCGTCTTCTCCAAGCGGGTCGAGGGCGACGCGTCGGCGACCGGCGTGGCCGCCGACCTCCAGCTCGAGGACCAGCAGTTCGGCACCGCGATGGGTTCCCAGTCCCCGCTCGGCAAGGCGTCGCGCGAGGCGATCGAGGACGCGGTGGATGCGATCGAGGACGGCATGAAGAACGTGCCCTGGACCGGCCGGGTGGTGGACGTGCGGGACGCCGATGTCTACATCAACGCCGGCTCCGACAGCGGCATGAGGGTGGGGCAGGAGCTCTCCGTCTTCGCCCAGGGCGAGTCGCTGGTGGATCCCGAGACCGGGCTTCAGCTCGGCACGCCGGACACGCAGATCGGGGCGATCAAGATCACGCAGGTGGAAGAGAAGTATTCGGTCGCCCAGGTGGTGCGCGGCGAGGGGTTCGCGCGCGGGCATCTGTTGCGGATCGCGGGGGAGGGGGCGGCGCCGTGAGGCGATTCGTGAGGCAGGCGCTGTTGGGCGCGTCTGTTGCCGCCGTGGCCTTGTCGGCCACCGCGGGCGCGGCCTGGGCCCAGTCGCCGGCCAACGTGCAGGCGAATGCCGTCGGAGCGACGACCGTCGAGATCACCTGGGAGGCGGGAGTTCGCGCCACCGGATTCAGGGTCCAGCGCGCCGCTTCCAGCGAGGGGCCGTGGACCAGCGTGACCGCGTTGCCGCTGCCCGCATCCGCGACGTCGTTCACCGACACCCGGGCCCCGGCCGGCAGCGAAGTCTGTTATCAAGTGCAAGTGACCGCGCTCGTCCGCGCCCGGCTGGAGTCGCCGGGCCCGGCCTGCGTGACGACCCCGGCGCTCGGCGGCGGGGGAGTGGCGCGCCCCGCGGCGCGCGCTCCGGTCGCCGAGCGGATGGCGCCCGATGAACCCGCGCGCCTCAATCAGCCCGCGCCCGCCGCAATGGCGCGGAACGTCGGCCGGCTCGAGGGGGACTTCGAGACGCCCGTTGTCACCCGGTTCACCGCCACGGTCGCCGGCCTGGACGCCGTCGATCTCGCGTGGACCGCGTCCGCCGCGGCCGAGGGGTTCACCATCCAGCGGGTGAGCCCCGTGGCGCTCGACACGGTCGGGGTCGCCTGCGGCCATGCCGGGCTATCGGCGCTCCGCGATAGGGGCCTGGCGGCCGGGCACTACGTCTACCACATCATTCCCTGCCCGGACGGCGCATCGGTCAGCATGAACGGCGGCGTGGGGGGCAGCCTGGTGGTCGGCCCCGCCGGCCCTCCGGTCTACGACATGGCGGTTCTCGGCCTCGGAGCGAGCAGCGACATGGGCCAGTACGGCCACAGTTGGGCCGTGAAGCTGAAGAATGAGGGCAACGCCGAGGTGCGGCAGGCCGGGGTTCGGTGCAGCGTCGGAGGGGTCGGCCTCCGCTCGCTGTCGGGTGGTCCGACCTACACCCCCGGGCTGGAAGCCCCGTTCAGCGTCGTGTTCGATCAATTCAAGGGCCTCGCCGACCTCTACTTCAGCCTGGGGCCCGGCAGCCACGACGGCACCTGCACCGTCACGATCGCTCAGCCTTCGAACGTCAAGGATGTGGATCCCGGCGACAACTCTCTGCCCGTCCCGTTCGTGCTGCCGCCCGTCAGCCCGCCCGACCTGCGCCCGCTCGAGATCCGCCGAGAGGCGTGCAACTCCTCGCTGGCGCAACAGCAGCGCTTGACGGGAGCGGACGCGTGCATCGTCTTGCTCTATCGCTTCGACAATCCGACGCCGCCAACGCTGCTGAAAGGAGAGTGGACGATCGAGTGCACGGCGAACGGGGTGACCGAGCGCAAGGCCGGACCGGCGAAGCTGTATACGGCGAGCAATCACACGGGAATCGTGCGGGCGGTGGGATTCAATGGGCCGGCGTTCATCGGGGCGCCGTCCGCGCGACCGGTGACCTGCCGGCTGGACACGGGCGGAGCGATCGCCGAGGCCAACGAGGCGAACAATGAGCTGACGGCGTCGGTGACGCTGCCCTAGGTTCGCTCCGCCAGCCCCGTCTGGACCGCCGCGTAGTCGCGGACGTCCTGGGTGATCTTCATCGAGCAGAACTTCGGCCCGCACATCGAGCAGAAGTGGGCCACCTTGGCGCCCTCGGCGGGGAGCGTCTCGTCGTGGTACTCGAGCGCCCGCTCGGGATCGAGCGACAGGTTGAACTGGTCGCGCCAGCGGAACTCGAACCGCGCCTTCGACAGCGCGTTGTCGCGCGCCTGGGCGCCCGGATGCCCCTTGGCCAGGTCCGCCGCGTGGGCCGCGATCCGGTAGGCGATGACGCCGTCCCGCACGTCCTCCTTGTTGGGCAGCCCTAGGTGCTCCTTGGGCGTCACGTAGCAGAGCATCGCGCAGCCGTACCAGCCGATCATCGCCGCGCCGATGGCGCTGGTGATATGGTCGTAGCCGGGCGCGATGTCGGTCGTCAGCGGCCCCAGCGTGTAGAACGGCGCCTCGCCGCACCACGCCAGCTGCTTGTCCATGTTCTCCCTGATCAGGTGCATCGGGATGTGGCCCGGGCCCTCGTTCATCACCTGGACGTCCCGCGCCCAGGCGCGGCGGGTGAGCTCGCCCTGCACCTCCAGCTCGCCGAACTGGGCCGCGTCGTTGGCGTCGGCGATCGACCCCGGCCTGAGCCCATCCCCGATCGAGAACGAGATGTCGTAGGCCGCCATGATCTCGCAGATCTCGTCCCACCGCGTGTAGAGGAAGTTTTCCTGGTGGTGGGCGAGGCACCACTTGGCCATGATCGACCCCCCGCGGGAGACGATCCCCGTGGCGCGGTTGGCCGTCAGCGGGATGTACCGGAGCAGCACCCCCGCGTGAATGGTGAAGTAATCCACCCCCTGCTCCGCCTGCTCGAGCAGCGTGTCGCGGAAGATCTCCCAGGTCAGCTCCTCGGCCACCCCGCCCGTCTTCTCCAGCGCCTGGTAGATCGGCACCGTCCCCACCGGCACCGGGCAGTTGCGGATGATCCACTCCCGCGTCTCGTGGATGTTGGCGCCGGTGGACAGGTCCATCAGCGTGTCGGCGCCCCACCGGATCGCCCACACCATCTTCTCGACTTCCTCTTCGATGGACGACGCCACCGCCGAATTCCC
>JBHENR010000186.1:0-3427 GCA_046262555.1 Gemmatimonadota bacterium
GGCGCGGGCTCGGCTGGGGGCGCCACCGGCGGCAGGATCTCCGCCAGCGTGCCGCGCCGGCGCCCGCCGCCGCCGTAGGCCGTGTTCTTCTCGGTGCCGACGTTGCGCCGCATCAGCGGGCCCTCACGACGCCTTTGGCAAGATGTGATCGTGCTGGCCCACGGCTCCGGCCAGGGAGGCGCGGTCCACCGGTCCCACGCAGAGGGCGGCGAAGTCCTCGGGGTACTTCTTGATGAACGCCACCGCCGGCCACGCCATCGCGTCGGCCAGGGCGCAGATCGTCTTTCCCGCCATCCCGTCGGCCAGGCGCAGGATCTCCTCGAGGTCCCGCTGGGTGCCACGGCCGCCCAGCAGCTTGCCGACCAGCTGCTCGATCCAGCCGCACCCCTCGCGGCAGGGGGTGCACTGGCCACACGATTCGTGGGCGTAGAAGTGGGCCAGGTTCTGCAGGCACGTCACCGCCGAGACGTTGTCGCCCAGTACGATGAAACCGCCCGAGCCGACCAGGCTGCCCCGCTCGCGCAATCCCTCGTAGTCGAGCCGGGCGCCGCGGCACTCGGTCGGCGTGAGCACCGGCACCGACGAGCCGCCGGGGATGATCCCCTTGAGTCCGACGCCCGGCATCAGGCCGCCCAGCTCGTTTTCCAGCAGGTCATCGAGCGGGTAGCCCAGCTCCACCTCGTACACTCCCGGGCGATTCACCGGGCCGCTGCACGACCACATCTTGGTGCCGCGCGACTTCTCGGTGCCGAACGCCGCGTACGCGTCGCCGCCGTGCTCGAGAATCCACGGCACGACCGCCAGCGTCTCGGTGTTGTTGATCACGGTCGGGCAGCGGAAGAGTCCCTCCACCGCCGGGAACGGGGGCTTGTTCCGCGGCATCGCCTTCTTCCCCTCCAGCGACTCGATCAGCCCCGTCTCCTCGCCGGCGATGTAGGCCCCCGCGCCGAGATGGGTGACGATGTCGAGGTCGTAGCCGGAGCCGAAGATGCCGCGGCCCAGGTACCCCGCGGCGTAGGCCTCATCCAGCGCCGCCTGCCAGCGGCGCGCCGGCCAGGCGAACTCGCCGCGGAAATAGTTGAAGGCGAGGTGGGAATCGATCGCCAGCGCGGCGATCATCATCCCCTCGAGGACGGCATGGGGATCCCGCTCCAGCAGCCAGCGGTCCTTGAAGGTGCCGGGTTCGGACTCGTCGGAATTGCAGACCAGATACTTGGGGCTCTTCGAGTCGCGCGGGATGAACGACCACTTCGTTCCGGTGGGGAAGCCGGCGCCGCCGCGGCCGCGGAGGCCCGACTTCTTGACCTCGCCGACGATCAGCCCGGGCGCCATCCCCAGCGCCTTCCGGATCGCCCGGTACCCTCCCGCCGCCTCGTACGCCGCCACGGTGTGGCAGTCGGCCGGGCGATCGAGCCCCCGCTGCATCAGGATCCGCGGCGCCGCCACGCTAGAGCTCCGCTCGCGCCGGCTGCGGCCGCATCGCGTCATAGGCGGCGTCGTCGGGCCGCTCATAGATCACCGGCTCGGCGTCCGCCCAGGCGGGTCCGCCCCGCGCCAGTTCGTCCAGCAGGGCATCCACCCGCTCCAGCGTCAGATTCTCATAGAATTTCAGATTGCACTGCAGCATCGGCGCCGTCCCGCAGGAACCCAGGCACTCGACCTCCTGCAGCGTGAAGCGGCCATCGGGGGTCGTCTCGCCGCTTTCGATCCCCAGCCGCTCCCGGATCCGGTGGATGACAGCCCGGGCACCCATCAGCTCGCACGACAGCGTCCGGCACACCTGCAGCTTGTACGTCCCCACCGGCCGGTCATCGAACATCGAGTAGAACGTGACCACACCCTGAACGGTCGCCGCCGTGCACTCCAGCCGCTCCGCCACCCAGTCCATCGCCGCCGGCGAGATCCACCCCTTCTCCTCCTGCACGATCCACAACACCGGCAACATGGCGGCCCGCCGGTCCGGATATCGACCGACCACCTCATCCACCCGCCGCCCATTCTCCACCGACAGAGAAAATCCCATGTTTTCCCCCGCCATCAGCTGCCTACCGATCGAGTTCGCCGGCGACGATGTTGAGAGACCCCATGATCGCCACGATATCCGCGAGGAGGCAGCCTTCCAGCGTCGGCCCGATATTCTGATAAATCGCAAAACAGGGCGCCCGGCAGTGGACCCGATACGGCAACCCGGTCCCGTCGGACACCAGGTAAAACCCCAGCTCGCCGTTCCCGCCTTCGGTATAGGAGTACACTTCGCCGGGCGGCACCTGGATCCCCTCGAACGTCAGCTTGAAGTGGGCGACCATCCCCTCGATCGTATTGTAGACCGCCTCCTTCGGCGGCGGGCTGATCCCCCAATCGTCCACGTTGACCGGCCCGTCGGGCAGGACGTCGAGCGCCTGCTCGACGATTCGCAGGCTCTGCCGCATCTCCTCCATCCGCACCAGGTAGCGGTCGTATACGTCGCCATTGGTGCCCACCGGCACCTTCCAGTCGAACTGATCGTAGTCGTAGTAGGGGTGCGCCTTGCGGATGTCGTAGGGAACCCCGGCCGCCCGCAGGCAGGGCCCGGTCCAGCCCCAGTCGATCGCGTCTTCCGCCCGGATGGGGTGGATTCCCCGGGTGCGATCCAGGAAGATCCGGTTGGTCGTGATCAGCCGGTCGATGTCGTTGATGTATTTGGGAAGCGATACGAGCAGCGCCCGGACCTCCGCCTCGAAACCGGGATGCACGTCCCGCATCAGCCCGCCGATCCGTCCGTACGCCACCATCATGCGGGCGCCCGAAACGTGCTCCAGCAGCGAGTAGATCTCCTCGCGGCCGCGGAACGCGTACCAGAAATTCGTCAGCGCCCCCAGGTCCACCAGGTTGGTGCCGATGCAGACCAGGTGATCCATGATGCGCGACAGCTCGCCCAGGATGACCCGGATCCGCTGCGCCCGCTTCGGAATCTCGATCCCCAGCAGCTTCTCCACCGCCAGGCAGTAGCCGACGTTGTTGAGGAACGGGCTCATGTAGTTGAGCCGGTCGGTATAGGGGACGATTTCCTGCCAGGGGTGGAGCTCACTCATCTTCTCGAAGCACCGATGGAGATAGCCGATCTCGGGGATCGCCTTGACGATCGTCTCGCCGTCGAGCCAGCACTTGAGCCGGAACGCGCCATGCATCGCCGGATGATTGGGGCCCACGTTCAGCACCAGGAGGTCCTCGACCAGGGGGTCGCTGGTGAGGGTCTCCCCGTCGCCGACGGGCGCCGCTTCCACGGGCGAGGTGGCGGGAGGGGCGGCGGGGGCCCAGGTCATCCCGGTCGGCGCGCGGCCGTGCTGCACCGGCACCGGGGTGGTGCGCGGCATCTCCTCGGGCGAGAGCGTGGCGTCCTTGAAGACCACGTCAGTCGCTCAGCGTCCGCTGGGCCAGGGCGCGCATC
>JBHENR010000187.1:0-3321 GCA_046262555.1 Gemmatimonadota bacterium
GCCGAGACGTTCCGGGCGTTGCGCACGTACCGCCAGGCGTTGCTGCTGCTGATCGCGTTCCTGGTCTACAATGACGGCATCGGGACGATCATCCGCATGGCGGCGATCTACGGCGCGGAGGTCGGAATCGAGCGGAGCGCCCTGATCGGGGCGATCCTGCTGGCGCAGGTGATCGGCATCCCCTTCGCGTTCGGGTTCGGCTGGCTGGCCGGGCGGATCGGACCCAAGCGCGCGATCCTGCTCGGCCTGGGCGTCTACGTCGGCATCTCGGTGCTGGCGTACGGCATGCGGACCGCCACCCACTTCTACCTGCTGGCGCTGGCCGTCGGGACCGTGCAGGGGGGCTGCCAGGCGCTGAGCCGCTCGCTCTTCGCGAGCCTGATCCCGCGCCACCGCTCGTCGGAGTTCTTCGGCTTCTACGGCGTGCTGGAGAAGTTCGCCGGCGTCCTGGGCCCGGTGGTGTTCGGCCTGACGATCGCGCTCACCGGCTCGAGCCGCGGCGCGATCCTGTCAGTCATCAGCTTCTTCGTCGTGGGCGGGCTCCTGCTGACGCGGGTGGACATCGAGGGGGGACGGCGCGCCGCCCGCGCCGCCGAGGCGGAGCGACTCCCGGTTCCCTGACGCCGCCGGGGTGCCGGCATCGGCCAGCGCGCCATCGAGCGCCAGCCACTCCTCGATCCGCAGTGTCTCGGGCCGGCGGGCCAGGTCGAGGCCCGTAACGGCCGCGACCCGGTCCGTCGCGACGGCGTCGAGGCGCCACGACGGCAGCGTGCGCAGACTCTTCTGGAGCTGCTTCCGCCGCTGGCCGAAGAGCCCCTGGACGAGGGTCCGGAGCCGCTGGCGGCGCGCGTCGTCCAGCCCCCACCGATCGTGCGGGACCAGGCGCACCACGCTCGACCGCACGCGGGGCGGCGGCCGGAAGCTGCCGGGCCCCAGATCGAACAGCAGCTCGCTGTCGGCCGCGAGACCGGCGTTGACGGTGAGCGCGCCATAGGCGGCCGAGCCCGCCGCAGCCACCAGCCGGAGCGCCACTTCGCGCTGCATCAGGAAGACGTACTCGGCGACCGGCAGGGTCGTCGCGAAAGCGAGCCAGCGAAACAGCAGCGGCGAGGTGATCGCGTAGGGGAGGTTGCCGATCACGTACCAGGGTTCCCCCGCGGGATCCGGCGGCGGGCGGTACTCCAGCGCATCGCCGGCGATGATGGTCAACGCGGGGTTCCCCGCCCAGCGCCGCTCCAGGCCGGCGGCGAGGCCGCTATCGAGCTCCACCGCGGTCACCCGCCAGCCCCGCGCGAGCAATGGCTGCGTCAGCGCGCCACGGCCGGGACCGATCTCCGCGACCCGCGCGCCGGGCGGCGCCCGCAATGCCCCGGCGATGCGGTCCGCCGCCTGCGCGTCATGAAGAAAGTGCTGCGAGAGACGCGGCCGGATCGGCCGCGTCACCGCGCGTGCTGGGCGAGGGCCGCTTCGACGCTGGCGGCGAACTGCAGGGTCTCGCGCAGCCGCAACCGCTCGGTCAGCTCGTGAAACGCCGGCGGCAGGCCCGCCGCGATCAGCGCGCCGTCGCTTTCCCCGCACCGCACGGCGAGGCGCTGCAGGAGCGCCAGTCCCGGTGTGTCGATGTGGGTGAGCCCGGAGCACCCCAGCACGATCGTCCCGACACCGCCGGCGAGAAGCTCCTCGACCGCGTCGCGCAACGCGCCGCCGCTGGTGACGACCAGGTCGCCCGAGAGATCGAGCACGCCGCATCCTACCGCGGCGGCCACGCTCACCGGTTGCCGCCCGGCGATGACGAAGGGGGCGCCCAGCTGCGGGGTCACGCCGCCACGCCCAGTCGGCGCGCGGCCGCGCGCAACCGGTCGATTCCCGCACCGAGCCGCTCCTCCGACGCCGCAAAGGACAGCCGCATGAATCCCTCCTCACCAAAGGCCACGCCCGGCACCAGTGCCAGACGTTCGCGCTCCAGCAGCTCTGCGCAGAGGGCGGCCGAGTCGCCCGCTGCTGCCGCGCCCCAGCCGCGCAGGTCGATCCAGACATAGAAGGCGCCGTCCGGCGCGGTGGCCGTCAGCCCGGGGACGGTCAGGAGCCCGTCGAGGACCAGCCGCCGACGGCGGGCGAAGGCAGCCCGCATGGCGTCGAGCGCCGCCCGTCGCGCGGGCTGATCGGCGAGCGCCGCCAGCGCGGCGTGCTGGGACGGGCTGGCCGCGCTGGTCGTGACATGTCCCTGCAGCGTCGTCATCGCCGCGGCCAGGTCCTCTGGCGCGGCGGCAAAACCGACCCGCCACCCGGTCATGGCGTACGCCTTCGAGAATCCGCTGACCACAACGCACCGCTCGTACGCCGCCGCCCGCGTGGCGAGCGAGGCGAAGCGATCAACGTACCGGATCTCGTCGTAGACTTCATCGGCGATGATCCACGCCTGGTGTCGCTCGGCGACCTCGACCAGGGCGTCGAGCTCGGCATCCCCGTAGACCCCACCCGTCGGATTGCCGGGCGAATTGAGGATGACGCCGCTCGCGCCGGCGGCCAGCGCCGCGTCCAGCGCCTCGGGCGTCAGCTTGTAGCCGCTGGCCGCCGCCGTCCGCACCACGTCCGGCTCCGCCCGCGCCAGCCGGACCAGGGCCGGATACGTCACCCAGTACGGCGCCGGGATCACCACCCGGTCGCCGGGTCCGAACAGCGCGAAGATGGCGTTGAACAGCGCCTGTTTGGCCCCCGCCGTCACCACCACCGCCTCCGATCCATAGCGCGCGCCATAGGTTGCCGCCAGATGCTCCGCGATCGCCGCCCGCAGGGCCGGCAGCCCCGCCGCCGGCAGGTATCTGGTGGCGCCTTCGCGGATCGCCCGGATGGTCGCTTCGATGATGTAGGGCGGGGTCGGGAAGTCCGGCTCCCCGGCCGCCAGCGAAATCACCGGCGTCCCGCGCGCCGCGAGGACCGCCGCCCGCGCCGTCATCGCCAGCGTGCCCGACTCCTCGACGCCCGCCAGATTCGGATACGCCGGGCCGGAGCGCCTCACCGGTCCCCGGTCTGGAACCGCGCCGCCAGCTGGGCGGCCACGGGCGGCGCCACGAACGGCGTCACGTCACCCCCCAGGCGAGCCACCTCCCGTACCAGACTGGATGACAGGAACGACCAGGTGGCATCCGGCGCCATGAACAGCACTTCGATGTCGGGGGCCAGGTGTTTGTTCATCAGCGCCATCTGCAGCTCGTACTCGAAATCCGCCACCGCCCGCAGACCGCGGAGCAGCACGGTGGCGCCCACCGCGTGAGCGAATTCGACGGTCAGGCCGGCATACGCCTCGACCCGGACGCGCGG
>JBHENR010000188.1:0-5773 GCA_046262555.1 Gemmatimonadota bacterium
GTGCGGGGGGATTCGCGCTCGCCTCGCCGGCCGAGCTCGCCTCTGCCGAAACCCGGTCCTCTGCCCGGGGACGCGACGGGGGCGCGGCACCGGCGGCAACCGACGCCGGCGGCTCCTGGGCGACGGTAGCCGTGTCCAGCCGGGTGGTGTCGGCCGGTGCGGTGTCCGCGGCGGTGGTCTCGGAGGTGGCGCTCGTGTCCGGCGTCGAGGCTATGTCGTCCGCTGCCTCAGGAGCCACGTCGAGCGCGGCCGCGGTATCGGACGCGGCACCGGTCTCGTCCCCGTCCTCCACCTGTCTCTGCTGACAGCCCAGGACGAGCAGGACGGCCAGGGCAAGCCCGGGCCACACCGCCGCGCTCCGATGGAGCGATCCGCGGCGGCGGGCCGACCCGGGGCGCCCGGGCTCGCTTCGCTCCGGATCCACGCTGCTAGCGATCATCTCGGCCCTCCGTAGAAGACGTCTAGTCGTCGTCGTCCACCACCGGCAGGTCGGGGCCGCGCGGCGTGGTCACGAGTGGGACGCCGTAACGCTCCAGGATGGCGCGGATCTCGCCCTGCTTCTCGCGGATCGTCTCGTCCAGCCGCTCCTTCAGCGCGGTGTCGCCACGGCGCACGCCCATCGTGATGTCGTACTCGAAGGGCAGATCTGCCCGTTCGCTCGCCGGCAGCGGGGCGATCGTCAGCGGGATGGGCTGCTGCTTCGAAAAGTACCCGGCGAGCGGACCCCAGACAATCGCGACATCGATCTCGCGCTTCCCGAGCGCGTCGATGATGTCGCGGGGCGGACTGTCCTCGGAGTAGTCGCCGAAGATGCTGTAGCCCTTGGGTCCGATCAACCCGCGCTCGGCCATGGCCATCACCGGCGGCGGGTTCGCGTAGTCGTCGCCGATGAGGTTCACGCCGATGCGCAGCTCCTTCAGTACGGGATCGTCCAGCGAGCGGATGTCCCACCCCTGGTCCGCGGGGTAGACGAAGACGTACGTCGAGCGGTAGTAGGGGATCGTGCCCATCACCGGATCGTAGTTCTTCGGCACGCCGACGACGACGTCGCACTTCTTCGCGCGCAGCGTCTCGCGTACGAAGCCCCGTCGCTGCGGCCACCACGTGTAGCTCACGGTCTGGCCCCAACTCTTCGCGATCAGCTCCGCGATCTCGTTCTCGAAGCCCTCCTCACGCTCGTTGGAGAACGGCAGATTGTTCGGGTCCGCGCAGACGCGGAACTGGCCGCCCGTGGCGCCTTCCGCCGGCTGCTCCTGCGCAGCGACTGGGAAGGCCAGCAGGGCCAGCAGCGGGGCGGCGGCGACGCCGAGATGGCTCGGATGGGAAGTCATGGTCCTCCGGAAAATCGGGAATGCGCGGGCCCGGCTGCTCCGGGCGCCGTCCTCGGCGATACCCCCCGCGCCCTCAAAGGTGCAATGAGAAGGGCCCCCTCCGCTACCGCGGGAGGGGGCCCTCTCGTCGTGGCCTCGTGGCCGCCCCGGCAAGGTCCGGGCGTCCCCGAGGATGTCGTTCAGGCTACATCTCGTCGGTGGACTCTCCGCCCTCCTCCACGCCGCCGGTCGTGCCGGCGCCACCGAGCGAGAAGACGGTCAGCACGCCGCCCTGGTTGCTGAACTGCGCCGCGTCGCCGAAGGCGCCCAGCGCCCCGAGCCCCGCGGTCGGATCCTCGGCGCCGATGCCGGCTGCCACGCCGATGCCGGCCCAGCCGCCGATTCCCGAGAGCACCGCCACGTATTGCTTGCCATCCGGCCCCTCATAGGTCATCGGGTTGCCGATGATGCCCGAAGGAGTCTTGAACTTCCAGAGCTCCTCGCCGGTCTTGGCGTTGAGGGCCTTCAGCCAGCCCTCCATGGTGCCGTAGAAGACCACGTCACCCGCCGTCGCCAACGCGCCGCCGTAGGCGGCCAGGTTCTCCTTCTTCTCCCAGACGACCTTCCCCTGGCTGGCGTCCCAGGCGATGAAGCGCCCCCGGTTGCCGCCCGGGCCCGGGAACATGCGCACGATGGCGCCCACGTAGGGCTGGCCGGCGGCGTACTTCACCTCGACGCCCTCGTAGTCCATGCAGATGTTGTTCGCCGGGACGTAGAACAGCTTCGTCTGCGGCGAGTAGGCCGCCGGCTGCTGATCCTTGAAGCCGATCGCCGCCGGGCAGATGCCCTCGGTGTTCTTGGCGGCGGTCGTGCCGTACTGCGGGTCCTTCTCCGGCACGCCGGTCTTCAGGTCCACGCTCGTGGCCCAGTTCACCGGGCCGTACGGCGCCGCCACGAGCACCTTGCCCGTGGTGCGATCGAGCGTGTAGCCGAAGCCGTTGCGGTCGAAGTGCACCAGCGCCTTCGTGGCCTTCCCACCCATGTCGAGATCGACGAGGATGTTCTCGTTGACGCCGTCGTAGTCCCACTCGTCGTGGGGCGTCATCTGGTAGGCCCAGCGCGCCATGCCCGTCTCGGGGTTTCGGGCGAAGATGGTCATGGACCACTTGTTGTCGCCCGGCCGCTGGTCGGGGTTCCACGTGCCCGGATTGCCGGTGCTGTAGTAGAACAGGTTCAGCTCGGGATCGTAGGAGTACCACCCCCACGTGGTCCCGCCGCCGCGCGTCCACTCGTCGCCCTCCCACGTCGAGACACCCAGGTCCTTGCCCTTGTGGCTCGGATAGTTGGCGATGAAGTCCTCGCCGATCAGGACCTCGGAGTCGGGGCCGGTGCTGTAGGCGCGCCAGACCTCCTGGCCAGAGTTGGCGTCATAGGCCGTGACGCGGCCGCGCACGCCGAACTCGCCGCCCGAGATCCCCGCGATCACGATGTCCTTGATCACGATCGGGGCGTTGGTCATGGTCTCGCCGCGCTTGTAATCGGCGTTCTTCGTCTTGAAGATCTGCTTGCCGGTCTTGGCGTCGAGGGCGAGCAGGTGCCCGTCGAGCGTCTGGATGTAGAGCTTGCCCGAGGGATGGTAGGCGAGCCCCCGGTTCACGACGTCGCAGCAGGCGATCGGAATGACGTCGGCGGGCTGATCCGGCACGTGCTTCCAGATCATCGGCGCCCCTTCCTTCGTCAGGTCGAGGGCGAAGACGATGTTCGGGAAGGACGAGTGCAGGTACATCACGTCGTTCAACACCAGCGGGTTCCCCTCATGTCCGCGGAGGGTGCCCGTCGAGAAGCTCCACGCGGCCTTGAGGTCCTTGACGTTGGCCGCCGTGATCTCCGTCAGCGGGCTGAACCGCTGCAGATCGAACGTGCGGCCCGTCATGACCCAGTCGCCGGGATTGGACTGCGCCATCTGCGCGAGCTGTCCAGCTCCCTGTCCGGAGGCCACGCCTGGCCATGCCCATACCAGGAGCATGGCTAACGCGAGAGACAAACGCTTCATGGTGCGCCCCTCCTTTGAGGCTTGGTTAGTGCTGACTTCGAGATCACGGCCGCGAACGACGGCATCCACCCTCGCCGGAGCCCGG
This sequence comes from Gemmatimonadota bacterium, assembly GCA_046262555.1. Lineage (GTDB taxonomy): Bacteria > Gemmatimonadota > Gemmatimonadetes > JACCXV01 > JAHWKZ01 > JBHENR01. The sequence goes on from JBHENR010000188.1 coordinate 3,449, forward strand.
CAGCTGGGGCGGACGCGTCCGACAGAGGACGCTGAAGCAGGGTCGAGGCCGGGTGCGTGCAGGGAAAGGTACTGCGGATGCGCCCGTCGTCGACGCTCGCCGCCCTGCCGTTGTGGAGGTTGTGGTGGAATGCTAGCCTGCGGGGTCCCTGGTGTCAACAGGATCCGGTCGGTCCGCGTTGGGCGCGATCCCGTTGCCCGCATTCGTGTTGGCCCGCCGCCGATCGTTCGCGGGCCGCGCTCCGCTCCTGCCGACCTGGACTTCTACGGACCTCCGGCAGCCCCGGATTGAAGGACTTCCTGCACCTGCTGATCAGCATCCGCGCCGTGGAGGAGATCGCGCCCGCCCTCGCCGGCGGGGCCATGGTGCTGGACGTGAAGACGCCGGCCCTGGGCTCGCTCGGGTGCGCGGACCGCGACGTGGTGCGGGCCGCCTGCGCCGCCGCGCCGGCTGACGTCCCCGTCAGCGCCGCGCTCGGCGACCGGCTGCGCGAGGGGCCCGACGGGGCTGCGGAGCTTCGCCGGGCCGCCGAGGCGCTGGCGCGCGCCGGGGCGGGGATCCTCAAAGTTGGGCTCGCAGGCACCTCCCGCGCGGCCGCCCTGGACGATCTCTCGGGGCTGCGGCAAGAGCTCGCGCGGGGCCGGCCGGAGGGCGCCCCGTCGATCGTGGCGGTGGCCTTCGCCGACGCTGGCCCGCGTGACGTGTCCGCCGGGGACCTGCCGGATCTGGCGCTCGCGGCAGGCATCGAGGGTGCCATGCTCGACACGCTGGACAAGGGCCGCTCGGTCCTCGAGCTCCTGGGTGGGGCGGCGCTGCGGTCCTGGGCGGAGGCGGTGAAGCGGCGCGGTCTCCTGTGCGGGCTGGCCGGCGCGCTCCGCCTGGAGGAGCTGGCGAAAGTCTCCAGGCTCGGCTGCGACGTGATCGGGCTGCGCGGAGCGGTTTGCACCGGCGGGCGCGGCGGCAGCGTCTCGGCCGACCTGGTGGCGCGGGCGCGTGACCTCTGCCGTGTCGAGACGGAGGGTTTCGCATGGAAGTGATCCCGGTCCTGGACGTGCGCGGCGGCCGCGTCGTACACGCCATGGGCGGGGACCGCGCGCGCTACGTGGCGCCGCGGAGCCGGCTCGTGACGGGAGACGAGCCCCGCGCCTTCGCCCGCGCCTTCGTCTGCCGGCTGGGAGTCCGCAGGGTCTACCTCGCCGACCTGACGGCGATCGGCGGGGGCGGAACGGGGCTCGAGGCCACGTCGGCGCTCGTGGGCGCGCTGGCGCGAGACGGCCTGGAGGTGTGGGTGGACGCCGGCGTGAGCTCCCGGACCGGTACGGACCGCCTGCTGGATGCAGGCGCCGCGCGCGTGGTGGCCGGGCTGGAGACGCTGTGCGGCGCGCGGGATCTGGACGCGCTGATCGCGGCCTTCGGCGCGGATCGGCTGCTCTTCAGCCTGGACCTGCGGGACGGGCGGCCGCTGGCCACCGATCCCCGGCTCGCCCGAACCTCGCCCGAGAGGATCGCCCGGCGCGCTACGGACGCGGGGTTCCGTGACCTGCTGCTCCTGGACCTCGCTCGCGTGGGAAGGCGGGCGGGCCCGCCGCTCGACTGGCTCGCGGCGCTGGGCGCGGCCGCGCCGGCGGCGAGGTGGTTCGTGGGAGGCGGCGTGCGCGACGCGTCGGACCTGCGGGCGCTGCGCGACGCCGGCTGCGTGGGTGCGCTGGTGGGAACGGCCGTGCACGTGGGAGCCGTCGGGCGGGGAGAGATCGCCGCACTCCGCTCGGGTCGAATCCCCGCCGGTCGCCGGCCTGGCGGGCCGTCCACGGCGGCCGCGGCGGAAGCGCCCTAGGAACGCTCCAGGGTCTCGCGGTAGATCGCCGACTGCCCGGTGGACTCCTCCACCTCCATCTCGAGGGCGGTGAGCGCGCCGCCGCCCATCGCCGCCAGCTCCTCCTTGAGCCGCCCGGCCAGGTGGCGCGCCAGCAGCTCGGCGGTCGTGTTCTCCAGGGGCAGGAGCACCACGTCCTCGCGCGGGAACGCGTAGCGCTTCTCCCGGCAGACCGCACTCACCTGCGGGCCCTCCTCGGCCACCCGGATCACGGGGTTGCGCGTCGCCAGCAGGACCCGGTGGTCCAGCTCGTCCACCAACCGGCGCATCGTGCGCTTGATGATCACGAAGTTCAGCACGTACTGGCTGGCGCCGAGGGGTCCCTCCAGCGTGACGCTGGCCCGGTAGTTGTGGCCGTGCAGCTTCTCGCACTCGTGGCCCTCGTAGCTGATGAAGTGCCCGGCGGCGAAGGTCAGGTAGTCCTTGCTGACGTGCACGCGGAACGAACCCAT
>JBHENR010000189.1:0-2731 GCA_046262555.1 Gemmatimonadota bacterium
ACGTTCCGCTCGAGCGCGAGCGCGGTGGAGAGCCGGGACGCTATCGCTGGCGCAGATCGCGGCCGCCCATCGCCTCTGGCTGCTCGATGGCCTGGAGCGCGAGCAGCGTCGGCACCGCATCGCAGAGCGCGCCACCGGCCCGGAGCGGCCCGCTCTCGCCGTCCGCCACGAGCAGGCATGGCACCGGATTGGTGGTGTGCGCGGTGTGGGGACTGCCATCCTCGGCGATCATCGTTTCGGCGTTGCCGTGGTCGGCGAGGATCAGGAGCGCCCCGTCGGGCTCGGCCGTCCGGAACGCCTCCACCACGCGGCCGAGGCAGCCGTCTACCGTCTCCACCGCCTGGATCGCCGCGTCCAGAACCCCGGTGTGTCCGACCATGTCCGGATTGGCGAAGTTGCAGATGAAGACCTCGTGGGCGCGTGCCCCGATCCGTTCGACCAGCCGGTCGGCGACGCCGGCGGCCGACATTTCGGGCTGGAGATCGTAGGTGGCGACTTTCGGCGACGGGATCAGGATCCGCTCCTCCCCCGCATAGGGCCGCTCGCGGCCGCCATTGAAGAAGTACGTCACGTGAGCGTACTTCTCCGTCTCCGCGATCCGGAGGGTCGAGCAGCCGGCGCGCTCCCACACGTCGGCGGCGATGTCGCCCAGCTCCTTGGCGGCAAACGCCGTCGGCAGATCCGTGCCGCCTTCGTAGACGGTCATCCGCGCGAAGTAGAGGTCGTCGAGCAGCGGCCGGTCGAAGCCGTCGAATCCGGGGTCGGTGAACGCCCGGGTGAGCTGACGCGCCCGATCGGCCCGGAAGTTGAAGAAGATGATCGCATCGCCAGCGGCTACCCGCGGCGTCCCGGGCACACAGATGGGTTCTACAAATTCATCTGTAACCCCCGCCGCGTAGCTCGCTCGGAGCGCTGCGATCGGATCGGCGGCGGGAGTGCACCCTCGCCCGTCCGTCAGGGCCTCGTAGGCGACCCGGGTCCGCTCCCACCGCTTGTCGCGATCCATCGCGAAATAGCGGCCGACGATCGTGGCCACGCTACCCGTGCGACGCTCGGCGATGGCCTGGGCCACGCTTTCCAGGTACCCGGCCCCCCCCTGGGGAGCGGTGTCGCGACCGTCGGTGAACGCATGGACGGCGACGCGGGAGGCGCCCTGGCGGCGGGCGAATTCAAGCAGACTGATGAGGTGTTCGACGTGGCTGTGGACGCCGCCGTCGGATACGAGCCCCATGAGATGGAGCGTGCCGCCGGTTCTCCCCACGTGCTCGACCGCGCCGTGGAAGGGCGCCAACTCGAAGAACGCGCCCGACGCGATCGCCTCGAAGACCGTGAGGATGTCCTGCTTGACGATGCGGCCAGCGCCCAGATTGAGGTGGCCGACCTCGGAGTTGCCCATGCGGCCGGGGTCGAGCCCCACCGCCGGGCCGGAGGCCTCGAGCCGGGTGAACGGGTGGGCCGCCCGGAGGGCATCGAACACGGGGGTCCGGGCGAGCGCGACGGCATTGCCGTCCGTCGCCTCCCGCAGCCCCCACCCGTCCAGAATGATCAGGCCGACCCGCCGGCCGGGCACGCCCGGCTAGATCCCCATCCGCTTGCGACCCTTGTCCACGATCTCACTCGCCGATCCCAGCGCGTCGCTGGCGCGACCCGACCAGGTCGCCTTCTTCTTGTTCAGCCGCTTGCGGGTCTTCTCCCCCTTCTCGGGCGCGTAGAGAATGGCGAGGATGCCGCCGACGGCGATGCCGGCGAGGAGTCCCCCCAGGAAGCCGTGATTCCAGTCATTCATCGTGTCCTCCTTCGGATGATGGTCCTCCGTGCCCGGCGCAGAGCGCCGCGAGCACGCGATCGGCCGCCGCGTCGAGCGCCTCGCGCGAGCCGTCGTTGACGATGATAAAGTCGCTCGCCGCGGTCTTGGCGTCATCCGGCTGCTGGGCGGCGAGGATCTGACGGATCCGGGCAACGCTCAGACCCCGCCGTTCGCGCAGCCGGGCCTCCCGCACGGCCTGCGGCGCGGTGACCAGGACGACCGCATCCAGCCAGTCGTCGAGGCCGAACTCGAACACGAGCGCGGCGTCCACCACCACCAGCGGGTCACCCGCCGCGCGAGCCGCCAGCAGAGCGGCATCGAGGCGTTCCAGGAGCGGCGGGTGGACGATGGCGTTCAGCTGGCGCACCCCTTCGGCGGTGGCAAAGGCGACCTCTCCCAGGGACGGCCGGTCGATCGCCCCGTCCGCGTCGAGGATGGCAGGCCCGAAGGCGTCCAACAGGGCCGCCCGCACCGCCGGGTCCTCGGCCAGGACCACGTGACCCAGCCGGTCGGCGTCGATCACCGGGACCCCCGCCGCGCGCCACCGTTCGGCGACGGTCGTTTTCCCGCCGGCGGCGTTGCCGGTCAGCCCGATGACGCGAGTCAAAAAAAAAGCTCCCCGGCGTGAGGAGCAATCAAAGGAGTTCCGGGGCGGGCCGCGGACCGGGCGTGGGACTCACCCCCCGGTGGGCAGGAAGCGGTCCAGCAGGTCCTCCACGCGGGGAGGCAGATTCCGGAAGAAGGGCGAACCCCGCAGATCGTCCGCGAGTCCGTGGAGGTCGAACCCGTCGCACTTGTTGCCCCGGCCATCGCCATCGGAGTCCGTCTGGCCGTCGTTGGCGGTTTCCGGGCAGTTATCCTCGCCGTTGGCGACCCCGTCGCCGTCCGAATCGTCGTGGGCATCGTCGTGGGCATTGTTGCCCG
>JBHENR010000190.1:0-7807 GCA_046262555.1 Gemmatimonadota bacterium
GGCCGCGCTGCTGCTCGCCCGGGGCGCGGCGCGGGACGCCGAGGGGACCCCCGAGCGCCGGCACCTGGCGTACCACCGGACCGCCGAGCGGACCCTGCTGGCCGGCGGGGCGCTCTCCGCCCTGGCGCTCCTGCCCGGCGCGCTCGCGCCCGGGTTCGGCTGGCTGCTCGTGCTCTGGGCGCTGGTGGGTGCCGGCGGCGCGCTGATCGCGATCCCCTCGGTGGGCCTGCTCGCGGCGCACACCGCGCCGGCTGAGCGGGGCCGGGCCTATGCGGCGCACTTTGCAGTGACGCACCTGGTGTGGCTGGCGACGTATCCAGCAGCAGGCTATCTCGCGCGCGCGGCGGGAACACCCTGGACCTTCACCGCGGCGGGGACGGTGTGCGGTCTCGCCACGCTGGTCGCGGCTGGGTTGCGGTCGGCCCATCGCGAGCACCCATTAACGTGACGCGCTATCGTTTCTCCATGGCTCGCCGTCCCGCGCTCGTTCTCTCCCTGCTGGCCGTTGCGTTCTTCGCCTGCGACCGCACGCCCGACCGTTCGCCGCGTCGCGACCCAGGCGCGCTCCTCACCCTGGAGGAGATCTTTACCGCGCCGGGCCTCGAGGGCCCGGCACTCCGGAGCGTCACCTGGCGGCCGGGCGGCAGTCAGGTCGCGTTCCTCGCCCCCGCCCCCGCCGACTCGGCCACCGACGAGGACGTGCTCGAGCTCTAGCTCGCCGACCCGCTGACGGGCCAGCGCGAGCGGCTGGTGGGCGCGGCGGAGCTGCTGGGCGGCGCGGCGCAGACGTTTGGCGCCGAGGAGGTGGCGATCCGGGAGCGGCAGCGGCTCTCGGCGGTGGGCATCACCGGGTACCAGTGGCGGCCCGACGGCGCACGGGTGCTGATCCCACTCTCTGGCGATCTGCACGAGTTCGACCTCGCCTCCCGGCAGACCCGCCGGCTGACCGAGACACCGGCGGCCGAATTCGATCCCCACTACAGTCCCGACGGCACGCGAGTGGCGTTCGTGCGCGACGGGGAGCTGCATGTCCTCGACGTCGAGAGCGGCGCCGAGCGCCAGCTGACGACCGGCGCCACGCCGACGCTGCAGCATGGCGTGGCGGAGTTCATCGCCCAGGAGGAACTCGGCCGGTCGCGCGGGTTCTGGTGGTCTCCCGATGGCCGCCGGATCGCCTACACCGAGACGGACGAGAGCGCGGTGCCCGTGTTTCCGCTGGTGGATTACCGCCACCCGTACGGCGACCTCATGCTGCAGCGGTATCCCCGGCCCGGGGATCCCAACGCCACGGTGCGCCTGCTGATCGTCGACGCCGACGGCGGCGGCCGCCGGACGATGACCATCCCCAGCGGGCCCGACTGGTATCTCGCGCGCGTCGCGTGGCACCCCGACGGGCGGCAGCTGGCGGTCCAGGTGCAGCCGCGCGATCAGGACAGCCTGCAGTTGCTGTTAGTCGATTCCGGTTCCGGCGCGGCCCGCACGCTGCTCACCGAGACGCACGCCGGCTGGGTCGAACTGCACGACGACCTCACCTGGCTCGCCGACGGCGGCTTCCTCTGGTCGAGTGCGCGGAGCGGCTTTCGGCACCTCTATCGCTACAATGCGGAGGGGGCGCTGCTGTATCCCGTGACGGCGGGCGCCTGGCCAATCGTCGAGCTGAGCGCTGTCGACGAGGCTGGCGGTTGGGTCTACTTCACCGGCCACGCCGATGGCCCGTTCGAGCGCCACGTCTATCGGGCGAGGCTGGATGGCTCCACCGCGCGCGGGGGCGCGTCCCCCGCCGGGCCGCCCGCTGCCGGCGACTCCCTGGTCGCGCTGTCGGGGCCCGTCACCCGCCCGGAGCGCGTAACCAAAAACCCCGGCTGGCACGATCCGGACTTCGGCCCCGACTACCTGCGCTTCCTCGACACCTGGTCGCGCGCCACGCAGCCGCCATCGCTCGCGGTGCTCGACGCCGACGGCGGTGATCGGATCGCCTGGATCGAGGAGAACGCCATGCCGTCGTTCGCCGCCGCCGGGTACGCCGAGCCCGAGTTCCGCTGGGTGCGGCCGATCGGGGCTGATGGCGAGGTCCGCGCCGACTCGCTCCCCGCCGTGCTCTACCGGCCGCGCGACTTCGATCCCGATCGCACGTATCCCGTCGTCGTCTACACCTATGGCGGTCCCGGCGCGCAGGTCGCCGCCGACTTCTGGCATACGCGCGGCCGAGGCCTGTGGCACCAGCTACTGGTGCAGCAGGGGTTCCTCGTCTGGATGTGCGACGGGCGCGGCTCCGGCGCCCGCGGCCGGGCGTGGGTCCAGCCGATTCATCGCCGGCTGGGATTCCTCGAGACGGAGGACCAGGCCGCCTGCGCCCGCGCCCTCTGGCAGGTCGAATCCGCCGCGGATTCCACCCGGACCGGCATCTGGGGCTGGTCCTTCGGCGGCTACGTCGCCGCCAACGCCATCGCCCGCGATGGCGAGGTGTGGGCCGCCGCCGCGGCGGTCGCGCCGGTTACCGACTGGCGCGACTACGACACCGCCTACACTGAGCGGTACATGGAGCTGCCGTCCCAGAATCCCGACGGCTACCGCGACACCGCCCCGGTCGAGCTGGCCGCGCGCATGACGCGGCCGTTCCTGCTCGCCCACGGCCTGTCCGACGACAACGTCCACTGGCTCCATTCGGTGCGCTTGATCGATGCTCTGGTCGCAGCCGGGCGGCCGCCCGAGCTGCACGTGGTCCCCGGGCGAGGGCATGCGGTCGGAGGGGGGGCGGCGCGGCTGGCGCTGTTCCGCGCGCTTACGGATTTCTTTGTGCAGCATCTGGAACCCGAGCCGGGGGCACGATGACGGCTGCGCTCGACCTGATCGCCCTCGACGCCGACGACACCCTGTGGCACACCGAGGGCCACTATCGCAGCTGCGAAGCCGAGTTCCACAAGCTGCTCGAACGGTACCATGAGCCGGCGTGGATCGACGACCGGCTCTACGAGACCGAGATGCGCAACCTGCCGCACTTCGGCTACGGCATCAAGGCGTTCATCCTGTCGCTGGTCGAGACCGCCATCGAGCTGACCGAGGGCCGCATCACCGGCCTCGAGATCCAGCGCGTGATCGAGCTCGGCCGCGCCATGCTGGAGGCCTTGGTCGAGTTCCTCGACGGCGTCCCCGAAACGATCGTCGAGCTGGCCCGCGACCACACCCTCATGATCATCACCAAGGGGGATCTGCTCGAGCAGGAGAGCAAAGTCGAGCGGAGCGGCCTCCGCGAGCACATCGAGCGGGTCGAGATCGTCAGCCGGAAGGACGCCCCCACCTACGCCCGGATCGCCGCGCGGTACGACGTCGAGCCCGAGCGGTTTCTGATGGTCGGCAACTCGCTGCGGTCGGATGTGCTGCCGGTTCTGGAGATGGGCGGCCGGGCGGTCCACATCCCGTACTGGACGACGTGGCGGCACGAGCAGGTGGAGGATGCTGAGCGGGATGCGGTGGAGTTCGCGCTGCTGGCGTCGTTCCGGGAGCTGCCGGGGTATCTGGCGACGCTGCAAGACGCCATTGTCCAGGGCTGACCATGCCGAATGGCGGCAGCGATTGCTGCGGAACCTGCTGGTTCAACGCCAAGAACAAGGGCGATGCCGGCTACAAGCATACGGACGATCCCGAACCGGACGTCTGTCAGATCCGTCAGTTACCCATTGACAACCCTTTTTATACGTATTGCGCAAACCACCCGCACCGGAATCCGGAGCGCCTGAAGGTGCCGATTGGTCCCGTGTATACCGGGGATTCGGACGGCAATCGAGAAGTCTGGGTCGCCTCACCCGACACCCAGGAGGTGCGCGCCAACCTGCTGCGCCTGCTCGCCGGGATCACGGAATCGCCGCCGCCCGAGTATCCTTTCGGACCGCCGCGCGATAGAGTCGTGATCTGGCAGCTCGGGGAGTTCCGCGAGGAGCGAGCGGTGCCTGACCTCATCCGCATCCGCGGATTCCGGCTGTTCGCGGATTCACAAACCTGGGACTCCGCAGCTCGGCTCCGGCAGTCGGAACTCGCCCACGAGGCGCTGAACAAGATCGAGGGGTCGCAAGAACCCCCCGCTTGAAAGTGCGCACGCGGGAGCGTACGCTCATTTCATGCAGTCCTTCAGTGCTACTGAGGCCCGAAAAGCTCTCAACCGCCTCCTCGTAGAGGTGACCGTTTCGAGCGAACCCGTACAGATCACCAGCCGGCGAGCGCGGGCGATTCTTGTTTCCCGGGACGACTGGGATGACCTGCAGGAAACGATTTACCTCTTGTCGAAGCCCGGGTTGAGAGCGTCGATTCGTGAAGCATTGCACACCCGGATCGAGGATTGTGGCGATGAACTCGGTTGGTGATTGCCTGCACTGCTGATGCCCGCGTGATTGAGTGACCGGTGAGACTTTCGAGATCATCCGCGCCACGGCCGATGACCTCGACCTGCTGGTTCCGCTCTTTGACGGCTACCGGCAGTTCTACCACCAGCCGACCGATCACGCCGCCGCACGGGTGTTTCTCGCGGCCCGGCTGGCGCGCGACGAATCAGTCATCTTCCTTGCGCGGCGCGGCGACCAGGGGCTCGGCTTCATCCAACTGTATCCGTCGTTCTCCTCCGTCTCCTTGCAGCGGCTCTGGATCCTGAACGACCTCTTCGTCGCGCCAGACGGCCGCCGCCAAGGGGTCGCGGAGGCGCTGCTGGAGCGGGCGCGCGCGTTCGCAGTGGAGACAGAATCGAAGGGCCTCGTGCTCGAGACGATGCCGGACAACGCCGCCGCCCGGCAACTCTATGAAAAGCTGGGCTGGCGCCGGATCGAGCCGGACTGCCGGTACCACCTCTACATATGAGCCGTCCCGACAGCGCCGGTCCCACCGTCCTGATGGTGCCCGGCTGGATGGCAGGTCACGCTCTTTCCAATACGACGCGCCCAGCCTCTTCGAGCAGCGGCACCAGATCCTCCCGGTAGCGCGCGTTAGCCAGAATCGTGATCTCATCGCCCCGCCGCGTCTCGGCCAGGAGCGCCTCCACTACCCGCACCGCCCACAGGCGCCGCTGGCGCCGTGGCATGCTGTTCAGCGACACATCATAGGGCGAGATCACCCGCTCCGGGTCGAGCAGCCCATACTTGCCCGACAGCACCCACCAGCGGTCGAACTCGCGCTCGGCGTGCTCCCGGTCGCGGCGGAAAGCGGGGGTGTCGTAGAGGTCGCGGGCTTTGGCGCGGCGCGGAAGTTTCGCGCGGGTGCAGGAGACGAGGCAGACCTTCAGGCGGGCCCTCGGTCTTCGTCGAGGAGGCGCTTCACGGTGCCGTCCTCTACGAGCCTGGGAAGGAGCGGGTAGAGATCGATCCCGTCGGGCTTGGGTTCGGGAAGCGTGGCGCGACCCTGGCGTGCGAGCTCGATCAGGCCGGCTGGCAAATCGGTGCGTTGGACATTGTCCTTCCGCTCGCGCATTATTGCCCCTTTCGGTGTTTCGAGCCGATCGTCGCTGCAAGGTCCTGGCGCGTGGCCCCCGCAGCGAACATGGATCGCACTAAGAGGTCGACAGATACTGTGGGATCGCCCTTTTCCACTTTCGAGACACGAGACTGACTCGACCCGAGGCGCTTCGCCAGCTCCTCCTGGGAGAGCCCCGCGTTGGCGCGCTGCATTCGTACACCCTCACTCAACGCGAGCTTGAGCTCGATGTAACGTGACTCGTCTTCGGACAGGCCAAGGAATTCCTCGGGTGATCCGATCCTCCAGCCCGCCCGCTCCAGTCTTTCGTGTTTCTTCTTTTCCATTTCAGTCCGCTTTCGCGAGAAGGTCGTACTGCCGAAAGCGCCGCTTGCAGGTCTTGATCACTCGCCCCGGAATCTTGGTGGTTTGCTTGGCGAAGACTTCTCCAATGACGATGGCGTCGTCGTCAATTCTATAGATGATCCTCCAGTTGACGCCTTCGTCCTGTACACGTAACTCGTGGCACCGACGACAAACATCGTTAATCGACTTCGAATGCGGCATTTCAAGTTTCTCGCCCTTTTGCAATCGGCGAAGAAGATATCCCGTCTCGAGCCTTGTGGTTTTCGAGAACGGTGGCGACTTCACCTCCCCGCTGAGCCAGATCAACGGTTTTTCGGCTGGCCTTATCAATACAATATGTCACTTCCGACATGCAAATGTCAATACGGCGCCCACCTCTGGCCAAACGGCCTGGTGTCAGCATTTCGACGAAGCGGAACCTTGCATGGCGCCTGGTCGAGGTCGGTGCAGTTTCCACGCCTCCTAATTCCACCTGTTCCGACAAGCGCCACACCCGCTCCGCATGTTCATGATTCCGTCTCGCTAGAGTCCTTTTAGGCCGCCCCCACCGACATCCGCTCGACCGTCTCCGCCACCCACTGTCGGAGCGCCGGCGGCTCCACGACCTCTGCATCCCGCCCATGCGCCAGCACGTGCCGCGCGAGCCAGCGGGGGTCGGCGACGCGATGGCGGACGAGCACAGCGCCGTCGGGCTGCGGCTCGCCTTCCACCGCCCATTCCATAATCCAGCGCGTGATCCGCGGCGCGTAGCGGACGACCGCCTCGACCTCATCGCCGCCGCGGAAGAGCACGTCGCCATCCACCCAGGCGTCCGAATCGAAGTCGGCGGGCACCTCGTACGTGCCGTCATCGAGGGCGGCCTGGAGCATGCGGTCGAGGCGGAACGCGCGGATGCCGCCGGACTCATCGCACCACCCGAGGGCATACCAGTGCCCGCTGGCGAAGGCGAGCGTGTAGGGGCAGAGCGTGCGCGCCTCGGGCTCGGCCGCGCCCGACTTGAGGTACGACAACCGCACGCGCACCCGCTCGCTCGCCGCGGCGCGGAGGAGCGCCAGCAATCCGTCGCCGGTGGCGTCGCCGACGTCCAGCTCGAAGCATGCGCTCAGGGCGCCGGCCGGCAGGGCCGCGAGCTCCCCATCCAGCCGATGGGCCAGCGCGCGAAGCGCCTCGCCCCGCTCCGCGTCGGCGCCGTCGGCCAGCAGCCGCAGCCCCAGGGTCAGGGCGAAGGACTCGCGCGGGGAGAGGGCCACCGGACGCCGAAACTCTCCCGCCGACCAGACTTCCACCCGCTCCGGCAGGAGCGAGATGGTGAAATCGGCGTCCCAGTCCCCCGTTTGGTAGTACGCGCGCCCCGTGACCTCTTCGATATCGCGCAGGACCTGTTCTTCCGCGACGTCGAGCGCGGCGGCCAGCTCAGTGAGCGACGCCCCGCCTTCCCGCGCGGCCAGCGGCACCAGCAGCAACACCCGCTCGAGCTGGCGCTCGGCGGGTTCCCGCGGCGACACCTACGCGTCCCGCCGGTAGAGGGCCGTCACCTCGCCGACGAGCGTGGCATACGCCGCGCGGAGCTCCGGCGGCCCCACCACCTCGGCCTCCCCCTCCTGCGCCAGCACCCAGCGCAGAAACGGGTCCACCTGCTGCACCGCGAACTCCCGCACCGCCGCGCCCTCGGGCTCGTCCTCGATCAGCTCTCCCTGCCCGTTGCGCGCCGCCCAGAGCGAGCGCGGAAAGGAAAATCGGACGCGCCCCGCCACCGGCGGCTCGTCACCCAGCTCCCAAGCCTCGCGTCCGCGCCAGGCGGCCAGGTGGAAGTCGTCCGGCACGTCGTAGTCCGGGCTCCGGGGGCTCTTCGAGTTCAGCTTCACAGCCTCCATCCGTTCGACGCGAAACGTGCGGATCGCGTCGCGCAGGCGGTCCTCACCGATCAGGTACCAGTGGCCGCGCCGGAACAGCATTCCATAGCCGGCTACGTCGCGGGCGGTCGTCTCCCCCCGATACATACCGTGAT
>JBHENR010000191.1:0-3016 GCA_046262555.1 Gemmatimonadota bacterium
CTTCGGAAGTCCGGGTCCCCCCTTGGCGATCCGCCAGAATACAAAACTTTCTGTAAGCTGGGGAATCGTTCCCGAGTCGTTGAACGGCAGCGGCGCGGGCGTGAAGCCATGGGCGTAGTGGCCGCTCCCGTCGAGCGCGTCGCCGTGGCAGGGCAGGCAGTTCTGGTAGTAGACGGCCTTGCCCCGTTCATAATCCTCGGTGATCGACCCGTCGGCGCGCAGCGGATTATCGAGGCCCGCCAGCGTGAGGCTCTGGCCCTGGAAAGTGATCGCCGACGGCGGCGCCGGATGGATGGCGCGCAGGCTGGGGGGCGCGGCCACCGTCTGGCGCACCTGCCGGAACACCACCCACCCGACCAGCAGCGGCAACAGCACCATCAGGGCGAGCCGGAGCGGCCGCCGACCGGGCGCAACCATCGTCTCGCGGAAGGGCGCCTGAAAACGGTCCCAGCGGGCGGCGTTGTCGCTGACCCAGATCAGCACGCCCACCAGGGCCGTCGCCATGTATTGGAGGAGCACGCTTCCCGGCACCGGCGCGCTGTCCACGCCCAGCAGCTGCGGGAGGTAGGCGATGCCGAACCGGAACAGCAGATACGCCAGCACCAGAATCAGGGCCGCCTGTCCCAGCGGGTGCCGGAGCGCCCGCATCAGTTGCCGCCCTTCTGCGCCACGAGGAACTCGACCAGCTCCTCGAGCTGGGCGGCGGTCAGACGCTGGCCGAAGTCGCCCGGCATCACGCCGGCGAACTTCTCGAAGCCGGGCGCGATCTCCGCCGCCGGCTCGAGGATCGCGCGACGGATGTACTCCGCGTCATGGCGCGCGCCGATGTCAGTGAAGGGCGGTCCGACCACGGCCCCCTCGGCACCCAGCTGATGGCAGGCGATGCACTGGAGGTCGGTGAGCAGCGTCTTCGGATCACCCGCAGCCGAACCGGCCGGGCCGGCCGCGGCTCCGCCCGGGGCGGCGGCTCCACCGTCGGGCGCCGCCCCGGCCGCCTCGAGGTCCGCCGCCGTCACCGTCACCTCGCCGCCCTGGCTTTGCAGATAGGCGACCATTGCCCAGACCTGCGCCGCCGACATCGTCCGGCTCATGTCGGGCATGATCGGCTGGAATCCCTCCACCACGTGGGCGCCCGGGTCGGTCAACGCCGTCAGGAGATAGGCCTTGCAGTCGGCGCCCGGCACGCGGCTGCCGCAGCGCGCGCCGATCGCTCCCTCGCCCGCATGGTCGGTCAGCAGATTGGGGGCCCGGGCACCCAGCCCGTGGCAGGCGGTGCAGCCGCCGGCGCCGTCGTAGAGCTCGTTGCCCGCCTCGATCAGCTGCTCGGGGCTCACGTCGCCGGTGAACGACAGCTCCTCGGGCACCTCGGACTGAACCTGCGGAATCGAGTTCGCCAGCAGCGTGTAAAACGCGACGGTTCCGAGCACGACCCCGAGGATCTTGAGATTGGTGGCCCACATGGGATCAGGGCTCCTTCGGCACGAGAGCCGGCTTCTCGACCAGCCCGCCGAGCCAGAAGATGAACGCGATCAGTCCCAGGAAGATGATCACGCAGAGGCTGATCATCTGCGCCGCGTACCCCAGCGCCGGCGTCGCCGCCCAGGTGCTGGTGTCGCGCATCACCTCCCAGATGTGCCAGTGCTGACGGATGCCGCTCCGGGCGAACCCCATCAGCCCCATCAGCCAGGTGAACGTGACCACCAGGACGAACAGCGCGTACTGCGAGCGGGGCGGCATCTGCCCCCAGCGGATCGCGCCGCGCGATTCGGCGCCCCGTTGCATGGCGATGTCGATGCCGATGACCGCCAGAATCGTGGCCAGCACCGCCAGCACCTGGTAGACGCTGAAGCCGATCCGGACGATTGCGCTGACGAAGTAGCCGTAGACGCCATAGAACAGCACCACCGCCGCGGCGGCGGCGAACAGCACCCCCTGGACGATGGTCCCGGTGCGGGCCCAGCTGACGATGGGACGCTTGTTGGCGCGCCGGTAGAGCAGAAACGACAGGAAGGTCGTCAGGATCATCAGATTGACGGCCGTGTTCTTGGCGCTCATGACGCCCAGCACGCCGAGGAACGGGTGGTGCGCGCCGCCCATCGCCTCCAGCTCGCGGCGGTTGGCGATCATGGTGTGAGGCGTCGCCCAGACGATAACGCCGAGCACGAGCACCAGCAGCATCCACTTGGTGTACGGCAGGAACCGCTCCGCCCCGGGGATCCGCCCCATCCCCACCCACAGGTAGTAGTTCCCGGTCAGGAACAGCACCCCGATCAGGAACGCCTGGATGATCCACAGCCACGACATGAACCCGCCCATCATCGTGATCCCCATCTGCTGATTGAACTCGTAGATCTCGCGGCCCAGGTAGTAGCCGGCGAACGGCAGCACGATCAGCGCGCCGATGGCGATCAGGTTTCCGACGTATCCCATCCAGTCGTAGTGGGCGCGCTCCTCATCCGACTTCGCCGCCAGAAAGCGGTACGCCGCGTAGGCCGCGACGATCGAGCCGCCGAACACCACGTTCGCGATGAGGCGATGGATGTTGATCGGCATCCAGGTGGCGTTAGCGATGGCGCTCCACAGCTTGACCGTTCCCGGGGCGGTGTCCACCGTGACGTCGGCCGGCGGGCTCATCATGTAGCTGAGCCAGGAGTCGGCGATGAACATGACGGCCGTCCCCCAGAGGTTGAGCAGAATCCCCAGCCCCCAGTGGACCTTCTTGGCGACGCCGTCGTGCCACCGCTCCCAGCCGTAATAGTAGAGATAGAGCGTGAACGACTCGAAGAAGAAGATCCCCACGTAGAGCCACATCGAAACCTCGAAGATCGAGGCCAGGTGGGCCCAGAAGCGGGGGTAGAGCGTGGTCAGGAAGAAGACCAGCACCGCACCCCAGATGGCGGTGGCGCTGTAGGCGATCAGGAGGAGCCGGGTGAACTCCTTCGCCAGCCGGTCATAGCGGGCGTCCTTCCCGAAGATGCCGATCGCCTCGGCGACGACGGCGAACATCGGCACACCC